>CAYGIQ010000042.1:0-4804 GCA_964349885.1 uncultured Prolixibacteraceae bacterium
CCCCCAAAGGCCGTAATGAAAGCCTTCGATGCTCATTTTGGCGCATCGGTAAATGTTGAATGGCATTTCAACAATCAAGGTTACGAGGCGCTTTTTTACATCCATGATCAGGAGCAGCTCGCATTATTTACTCCAGACGGAGAGCTATTGGAGAAAAAATCGAACCTCTTGCCAACTGAAGCCACTCAGCAAATTAAGGATATGGCAGGCAGAATAGGCGAATTGATGAATTTAATTAAAATTGAGCAATCGAATAAAGTCAGGTACGAGGTTATTGCCCGCAATCAGCTGCTCGATCGCTATTATTTGCTGCTTGAAGAAGACGGTAAGTTGCTTGAAGAACGAAAGCTTTAAAGAACTCGGCCACCAAAAAGCAACGTAGCAGGAAAAAGAGCATTTTTCAGTACATTTAGGATGCCAAACCCAAATTACTGACCCATGCCTCAAAAAATGTTTCGCATACTTTTGTTGGTTGGACTTACAGCATTGAACAGTGTTCTGCAAGCACAACCAGAAATTGCAAATAGCCGTTTCGGGTTTATGCCCTTTTCTGTTTGGTACAGTGGGGGTAAGGCAAGAGCCCCAATGTTGTCGGGATTGACGGATTCTTCGGAAGAGGAATGGAGGAAGGATTTACAGCAAATTAAGGCACTGGGCTTCAATACCGTTAGAACATGGGTTGAGTGGGCCAAAT
Organism: uncultured Prolixibacteraceae bacterium; assembly: GCA_964349885.1. GTDB lineage: Bacteria > Bacteroidota > Bacteroidia > Bacteroidales > Prolixibacteraceae > UBA1413. The sequence continues at coordinate 695 of CAYGIQ010000042.1, forward strand.
GCGAACCTCAGCCCGGAGTATACAATTTCGACAACCTCAATCTTCTAATGCGACTGGCCGAAGAGGTTGGGTTAAAGGTATTCATACAAATTTATGTTGACTCGGCCCCCGACTGGGTGGCAAACCAATTCCCTCATGCCTTGTTTGAGGCACAAAGCGGAGACAAAGTGCATCCGCAATCGGCCCCCGGAGCATGTACCGATAACCACGAGGTAGAAGAAGCTGTACTCCGATTTTATTCAGAAACTGCTCGCGCAGCCACCCGCTTTTCTAATCTGGCGGGATGGGATCTGTGGAGCGAACCGCATATCATCAATTGGGCCTCGCTCGATTACATACCCAATGTCCAGTTCTGTTTCTGTCCGGGAACCCGCGCTCGTTTCAGGAATTGGCTAGAAAAAAAATATGGGAATCTGGATGCCCTTAACCGAGCATGGTATCGAAATTTTACCGAATGGACACAGGTAGACCCTCCAAGATTCAGCACCATACTGAGTTATACAGACTTCATCGATTGGAAAAGTTTTATTTACGAAAAGTTGGTCGCAGATATGGCATCGCGCTACAACGCGATTAGGATTGTCGACCCTAACCATCTGATTACTGCCCATGCAGTAGGAGCATCCCTGTTTCAGTCGCCCCATGTAGGAGCTGGTGCTACTGATGATTTTCTGATGTCACGTCCGCTCGATTATTATGGCGTTTCTATTTATCCCAAACACAACCACCCCGACCGTGCATGGACGACCACTACATTGAGGACGGTTATGGATTTCACACGCAGCGCCAACAAAGAAAAGGGCGGTTGGTTTGTGGGAGAATTGCAGGCAGGGTTGGGTACCATTTCCCTTTTGGTAAGCGATCCGGTTACCCCCGACGACCATCGCATCTGGATCTGGTCGGCCATTGCTAAGGGAGCTAAAGGAGTCAATATATATGCCTACTATCCTATGTCGAGCGGTTATGAAGCAGGAGGCTACGGACTGATCAATTTGGATGGAACCCTCACCCAAAGGGCAATAGAGGCTGGCAACATCGCACGAATTGTCGATCGGGAACAGGCATTGCTGCTCAGCTCTGTTCCTGCCCCGGCCCGTATAGGCATTGTTTACAATCCGCTCACCCAAATGGTTGGGGGTATGCAGCGCCGTGATTATCCCGGTGCAATGTCGGGCTCGCTAATTGGTTACTACCAATCGTTTGCCAACCATAATATTCCGGTCGATTTTATCCATCGTGAACATCTGGAGCGGCAGGATTTGGCTCAGTACCAGCTCATAATTGTACCCTATCCTATCATGTTTACCGAAAAGGCTGCTGATGGGATAAAACAGTTTGTTAAGGACGGGGGGTATGTATTGGCCGAAGCCCGAATGGCCTGGAACGACGACAGGGGATATGCCTCGGAGATTATTCCCGGACTGGGATTGCATGAACTTTTTGGGGTCCGCGAGAATGAAGTTATTATGCGTGAATCCGGAATCGAAATCATGGTTGCTACTACAAACCATCCAGCCATGTCGGACCTGATAAACGGCGATAGAATTAAGGGCTCCCTCTATCAACAAACAGTTACAGCATTGCCAAACAGAGAGATAGAAGTATTGGCCTACGATGAAAAGCATAACCCCACCATGGTTGCTTCCCGATATGGGAAAGGTGAGGCCATACTTGCAGGCAGTTATCTTGGACTGGGTAACTTTCCCGAACCCAGTGCCAACAACGATCGGTTTTTCGTTAATTTGCTCAAATGGGCAAAAATTGAGCGGCCTTTCACCACCTCTTCCGATGGGCGAACTAAGGACCAGATTGAAGTACGTATTTTAGATCACCCGAGAGGCAATGTCTTGTTTATGATCAACCATGGTTCGACCGAAGATTCTATCGAACTTAGCATCAAAACAGCTTCAGACGGCAAATACCTAATCCGTGATATCATTAACGAACAACAAAAAACAGAAACTGTTACCAACAAGCTGTTAAAACTTTCAACCTCCATACCTCCCAAGGGTGTTCATGCATGGGAGATTGGACTATCCCAATAAATCTATTGATTACTCCAGCCCTAAATCAAAGCTGGATAGTAAAATCTCAGCCATGGATATATCGGCAGGCCAAGTTAACTTGATGTTTTCGCGGTTACCTTCAGTTAGCCAGATCCGTTTAACCGTATGTTCAAGCACCGAAGCGTCGTCGGTAAAGCTTGGCTGAAAATTTTGAGTGTAAGCCTCCTTAATCGATTGGCTTAAAAATACTTGAGGGGTCTGCACCAACCAAGTTTGGTTGCGGTCGATGGGTCGATTCTCAGCAGCATCACCAAACCTAACCGATTCGGAAACTGGCACTACCGGTACCGCATTCCCCTTTTCGACAGCCAACAAAAAGCACCGCTCGAGGGTATAAAGTGAAACGAGTGGGCGAACTGCATCATGGATAAATACGATTCCTTGGTCGTCTAACAGTCGGAGGCCATTCTGAACCGAGTGGAAGCGTTCTTGTCCGCCCGTGGTAGTCTCATGCGGCACCATAAAAGAATATCTATCGCAGAGTTCGATCCACAAGTCCATCTGATCCTTAGGAAGCACCAAAACCAGAAGCATCTGCGGATCATACGAATGAAATCGTTCAAGGGTGTGCATCAATACCGGTTTTCCGGACAGTAGGGCAAACTGTTTGGGCAACTTACCTCCCATCCGTATTCCGGAACCACCAGCCATGATTAGTGCGCTCCTCTTCATTTTTTTGTAGTTTTACACCACGAATGTACACCAAAAATAATTCCGTTCGGAGATTAGAAGTTGTTTGCAATTGTCTTTAAGGGGTGTTTGCTAAAGCTGTCTGCTCCGCTGGTAATTATATCCAATTAAAATAGTTCTCAGATGAACACCGTCTTGGCTTTTCTTAACGACCTTTCGGCCAACAACCATCGTGAATGGTTCGAAAGCAACCGTGTACGCTATGAACAGAGTCGTAACGAGGTATTGCAACTTACCGATCGGTTGATTGAGGAAATCAGAGGTTTTGATCCAACAATACCGCCATTGAATGGCAAAGAGTGCCTCTTCAGAATATACCGCGATGTTCGTTTCTCTCCCAATAAGGCTCCGTATAAAACCTATTTTGGCAGCTATATGGCAGTGGGAGGTCGTAAAAGTGTACGTGCGGGTTATTATCTGCACATAGACCCAACAGGTAGTTTTATGGGTGGTGGTATTTACATGCCAGAATCACCTGTTTGAGAGCCATTCGTTATGCCATTTCAGACCATCCGCATCAATTCAGGGATCTTATTGAAAATGATCAATTTAAAGCCACTTACCCACTGAGAGAGGGAGATATGCTCCGAACTGCTCCGAAGGGATTTCCGAAGGAGGCTAACTACATTGACCTCATCCGGCACAAGTCGTTTGCATTTACAGCACCCCTAGAGCCCGACTTTTCAGATACAACAGCCTTGATTCGACAAATTGCTGAAGCATATCGAATTTTGCAGCCGGTGAATCAATTTCTAAACGAGGCTATCGACCAGTATCTTTAAGCCTCATTTACAATTCTCATCACCCGCGATACAGCATCGTCCATTTGCGCGGTGTTTTCCAATCCCAGCGTAACGCAGTGAACATTGCCACTCTTAACGGCATACCGAATGGATCGTTCACGCTCGGCTTCGGAGGTATTATCGCCATTGCCAAATATTTTCATGCCAATGATACCCTTTCCATTAAGCCGTGCTCTTTCAAGCAATCCCATTACGGCCTCAGGCGTGCCATCCATATGGGTGCCAAAAGGATTGATACGGGCAAGAATCACATCAACCCAAGGATCTTCAACCGCCTCGGCCATGGCATCCCAATTATGACAAGATACCCCAATCGCTTTAACAATTCCATCCTGTTTTGCCTTGTACAAACCGTCGACGTATGATTTACGTTCCTCCTTCCAATTACCGCTCATCAAACAATGCATCAGAACAATATCGAAATAGTCGCTACCTGTCTCCTGTCTGAAACGGTCCAAAACCACAGGTACCGGTTGTACAGGATTCCAGCTGGTTTCGGTTACCCACATTTTGGTTAAAATATGGGTCTCGTCACGAGGAATCTCTTTAAG
>CAYGIQ010000042.1:4814-17717 GCA_964349885.1 uncultured Prolixibacteraceae bacterium
CTCTTTAAGAGCAGCTTTGACAAATGGGTGCGAACCGTAGGAGTCGGCCGAATCGAAGAAGCGGATGCCCCGATCGTGTCCATGGCGGGCGAGTTTAACAAAGGCATCGACTCCTAGGCGAGTTTGATTAGAGGCTTTTCCTCCCCCCCGAGAACCTGTTCCCATAGCGATACGGGGCAGTGATATTCCAGTGTTTCCCAGCGAGACACGGTCGACCTTTGCACCACTGGGCAATGAGAACCCCATTTGGGCAAATGCCGGTGCAGCAGCAGTAAGTCCGGCAACTCCAGCCAATCCTGCTGCGATGAACTGACGCCTGTTGTATTTTTTCATAACGACAACTTTTTTAGACCTACCAATATAGAAAATAATTCAGCATCAAAGTCATGCGCAAAAATCTTTGGTAAAAATCTTCAAAGGGTGCTCTGTTTGCTTGCAAACCGGTCGTGTAGGCGAACTGGCCCAAAAAGCCACCGGCACCCCATTCAAAAAGAGGTGCCGGCAGTATTTCATTTCAAACAGATTGCAGCAATTTTACGTCAGCTTAAACGCCGATTTTACTTTATCAATCATGTCAAGCTTTTCCCAAGTAAAAAACTCAAGCTCTAAGGTTTTGGGCTGATGATAGGGTGAACTGTACTGAACTGTGGCAGAGTATGGCGTCCGTCCCATGTGGCCGTAGGCAGCCGTTTTGAGATAAATTGGACGTCGCAATTTGAGTCTCTTTTCGATGACCGCAGGCCTCAGGTCAAAAATCTTTTGAATCTTGAGCGCAATCTGACTATCGGAGGCTTTCACGTTGCTTCTGCCGTAGGTATTAACATAAACACCCACCGGTTTGGCAACACCAATTGCATAGGCCAGTTGTACGAGTATTTCGTCAGCAACCCCTGCAGCTACCAAGTTTTTAGCGATATGACGGGCAGCGTATGCTGCCGATCTGTCAACTTTTGAAGGGTCTTTACCCGAAAAAGCACCACCACCATGGGCTCCTTTACCTCCGTAGGTATCCACAATAATTTTGCGACCGGTAAGTCCGGTATCTCCATGTGGTCCGCCGATTACAAACTTACCGGTTGGATTAACATGGTAGATTATCTCTCCCGAAAACAACTTCTGCAGATGCTCAGGCAGCTGTGCAATAACTCTCGGCATAAGGATATTGATAACATCCTGCCGGATTTTGTTCAGCATCGTCTCATCCTCATCAAAATCGTCGTGCTGCGTAGAGACTACCACGGTGTGCACCCTTGCCGGAGTATGGTCGTCGTTGTATTCAATGGTAACCTGCGATTTAGAATCAGGCCGCAGATAGGGCATTATTTGGCCTTCTCTCCGCAAAACGGCCAACTCGAGCAAAATTCGATGCGAAAGCTCCAGTGGAAGAGGCATAAAACTGTCGGTATCCTTGCAGGCATAACCAAACATCATTCCCTGGTCTCCAGCACCTTGGTCGATTTTTTTCTTTTTGTCGACGCCCATATTGATGTCGGGGCTTTGTTCATGAATTGCCACCAAAACGCCGCACGATTCGGAATCAAAGCGATACTCCGCTTTGGTATATCCGATCTGTTGAATCACCCGGCGTGCAACTTCCTGCACTTCAACATAGGTCTCAGACTTAACTTCACCTGCCACCACAACCTGTCCGGTGGTGACGAGTGTCTCAATAGCCACTTTCGAATTGGCGTCAAATGCCAGAAAATGGTCGAGCAGGGCATCAGAAATCTGATCGGCTACCTTATCGGGATGCCCTTCCGAAACAGATTCACTTGTAAATAGATAACTCATTATCCCAAATTTTAATCCAGCAATTGATGCCGAATGGTTTAACAAACAATAAGCTGCGGGATAATAGATTGAAAAGCAATTACTAAACAGATTGTTTTAGCATTTTTTTTTGGTGGTTGCAATCAATCACAAATTTTTCCACGTAGCGTGGACAAAGGTAATATAAATTGAAAACAAAAAAAAGTAGCAGATCTTTTAATCAGCAGGTTGAGTTAGTTGCCTGAAAACAGCCTCAAAGTTTTCCTGCTGTTGCTGCATTTCAAGAATAATGCACTGGTTTTCGACGGCAAAACGAAACAATGCCGGGCGAACATCGTTTTCAGAAGAGGAGAATACAACTGCTTCTGCCATGCTGGTTTCAGCAGAATCAACCCCTTCAACTGTGAGCAGTTCAGCTGCATTTATATTTCTGTCGAAGATTACCCTCACCTTTTGGCGACCTTTTGAGGCAGCCGATTTTAAACCCTCAATGGGACTATCGGCAACTTTTTGCCCCCTGTTGATGATTACTGCCCGGCTGCACATTGCCTCAATCTCGGCCAGAATATGAGAAGATAAAATTACGGTTTTTTCTCTACCGGCTTCAGTGATCAGCAATCTGATGTCGGCCAGCTGGTTGGGATCGAGACCAGAGGTGGGTTCATCCAGAATCAGTACTTGTGGATTGTGTATCAATGCCTGAGCGAGCCCCACACGCTGCCGATAACCCTTTGATAGCGTGCCAATCTTCTTGTGTCTTTCATGCCCCAGGCCTGTAAGTTCAATCATCTCCATGATGCGCGCATGGCGGTTGGGAATGTGGTAAAATCCGGCAGCCATCTCCAGATATTCGGTGACATACAAATCCGAATAGAGTGGATTGTTTTCGGGAAGATAACCAATGAGTCGTTTAATCATAGTATTGTCGGGTGTAACCTTGTCGCCACATACCCGCACTACTCCTGATGTCGGCATCAGATAACCGGCTACAATTCGCATGAGCGTGGACTTCCCAGCCCCATTAGGGCCCAAAAACCCAACCATCTGACCGGGATTCACAGAAAAGGAGAGGTCGCTCAGAGCCTCCTGTGTTCCATAAAACTTGCTTATGTGCTCTATTTCGATTGACATATTCTTGTAGCAAAACAAAAGTAGCCTAAACTTTTTATATTTGAGTGAATGGATTAAATTTGCACATTCAGGATTGGGGTCGGCTCGTATGGAAAACACTAACTTTAAGTATATTAACAACCTACTGAAATTCGAACGTTTCAATACTTCGGTTGTGGAAATCGGCACCATCCCGATTGGCGGAGGCCACCCGATTCGGATTCAGTCGATGACCGACACCGATACCAAAGATACAGAGGCTACCGTAAATCAGATTATTACCATTATTAAGGCCGGTGCCGATTACATAAGGGTTACGGTAAAAGACGAGCGCGATGCCGAGAACTTGCGAAACATTAAGAAGGAACTGGTAGACCGAGGCTACAACAATCCCTTGATTGGAGATATCCACTTTAACCCCAAACTGGCCGAGATTGCTGCCAGATACATCAGTAAAATACGCATCAATCCAGGAAACTTTTACGACAAAAGGGCTCAATTCAAATTTAAGGTATATACCGATGAGGAGTACCGAGATGAACTTAAAAAGATTGAGGAGTTGTTTATTCCGTTCCTTGAAATGCTAAAAAAAAGCAATACATCCCTTCGGATTGGTGCCAACCAAGGCTCATTGTCAGATCGGGTAATGAGTCGTTATGGAGATACCCCCACCGGCATTGTTGAGTCGGTAATGGAGTTCATTCGTATCTGCCAGAAGGTTGATTTTAAAAATGTGGTTATTTCCATAAAATCAAGCAACACGCGGATTATGGTTTATACAGTGCGGCTCCTCTGTTTTAAAATGCGCGCAGAGGATATGTCGTACCCAATACATCTCGGCGTTACCGAGGCAGGCGAAGGGGAAGAGGGCCGAATTCGCTCTGCAGTGGGCATTGGTGCCCTACTTGCTGATGGAATCGGCGATACAATTCGGATATCCCTCACCGAAAAGCCGGAACGAGAAATTCCAGTTGCACAAAAGCTGATAGGTCACATTCGCAGTTATCAGTACCATCAGCCAATAACTGCCCCACTGCATGCACAGACCAATCCATTTGAATATGAACGCCGTAGCACAAGGCCGGTAATCAACATGGGTGGCAAAAATCTACCGGTAGTGATAGCCGATCTGGCAGACCGTTCGTTAAATGAAATTCTTCCCATCCGTGGGAAATTAATTCCCGATTATTTCAAGTCGGGCAATAAAATCCTCGACATAGAAGGGAACCAGTATCCTATTATATCGCTCGAGGAGTATCTGTTCGAGAGCACCCGATGGGGTAGAATGAAGTTCATAAGGACCAATAAAGCCGAATTCGACCGGTTTATGAAACTCCACCCCGAGATCATGACCAAACTTAAGCAAACCCGAAAAACCGTGTTGATCCTGGAAAGCCTCAACAACAATCCAGTTGCCGAATTGCGGGCTTTCTTTATGATGCTTGAAACCCATATCTGGAAGGTTCCGGTGGTACTCTACCGGAAATACCGTGAACGGTCGCTCGAGGATTTGCATATTAAAGCCTCGGCCGATCTTGGCGGACTTTTCATTGATGGTTATGGCGATGGGGTCTGTATTTCTAACGAACACGACAACACATCGTTTACCGAGCTCAAAGATTTGAGTTTTGGCATACTTCAGGCCTCGCGGATGCGGGTATCCAAAACCGAATTCATCTCTTGCCCAGGCTGTGGACGAACACTTTTCGATCTCCACGAAACCACCAAGAAAATTAAAGAGCATTTCAACCATTTGCACCATTTAAAAATTGGTATTATGGGTTGTGTGGTAAATGGACCCGGAGAAATGAGCGATGCCGACTATGGCTTTGTCGGAGCTGGTAAAAACAATGTAAACCTATACAAGGGACAGAAACTGGTAAAACGCCATATCCCTTATGAAAATGCAGTGGAGGAGCTCGAGCAGCTGATAAAGGAGAATGGCGACTGGGCAGAACGCTGACGGGCAGACCCATTGGGCTCTTTGCGCCTACTGCCCTCTCCTCCTGAAGTAATAGTTTAACACCAACCCTTATGTCTGTAACCCGTTTTGGCGTGTCTCTTGAGGAAGAGTTGCTTAAAGCACTCGATGAGTATGTTGTCGACAACAGCTTTCCCAACCGGTCGCAAGCCATCCGATTCCTCATCGAAAAAAATCTCGTCGAGAAGAAGTGGCAATGCGACAATATTGTGGCCGGAGCCATAACTTTGGTATACGAGCAGGACCGTAACGATGTGAGAAGTCGGTCGTCTGAATTGCAGGCACTCTACCGCGATATGGTGCTCTCGTCGCAATTCCATTACGTAAGCAATTCAAACTGTCTCGAAATTGTTGCAGTAAAGGGACCATCGCGCCGTTTGACCGAACTATCAGATAAACTGATATCCATTCGGGGAATGCAGCATGGAAAAATAGTGATGTCGAAAGCGGATTAAATTTTTTTCTATCTTGCGTAACACTTTTTTACATTTTTGTGTTACTACTTATGAGAACAATTGTACTGGCCATTCTGGGCATTTGCATGACCCTGGCGCCAATCACGGCGCAAACCATTCAGGGAGTCGTTACGGATATTAAAACCGGGGCATCTCTTGCCGGCGCAACAGTTGTGCACTTGCGCGGAAGTGCAGGGACTTTTTCGGATGCCAATGGAACTTATCGACTGGAAATACCGGTCGGCAGAGTGGTTCTCGAAGTTCGACACCTAGGTTATCAAACTTTGCGCAAAGATGTAACTACCGAGCAGGGAGGTACCTATACCTTAAGCTTTTCACTCGAGCCTGAAATCTATTTTCAGGAGCAGATAGTGGTAACAGCCAACAAAACAGGCATGAACCGCGATCATTCCACCATGAATATTACGGTAATTGGGCAGGATCAAATTGAACAAAGCCCTGCATCCAACATATTGCCGGTTATAAGTGCCCAGGTACCGGGCCTATTTGTTACGGAACGGGGAATTACCGGATTCGGGTTGGCCGGAGGATCGGCCGGTAAAATTAGCATTCGCGGGGTAGGTGGAAGCGACGCCTCCTTTCCTGTATTGTTGCTTATCGATGGTCAGCCCCAATTTATGGGTATGATGGGACATCCCATTCCCGATGCTTATGTATCGTCGGATATTGAAAAAGTTGAAGTAGTTAAAGGTCCAGCATCTTTGATCTATGGCACCAATGCCATGGGTGGAGCAATCAACCTAATTACCCGCAGGCAGAAAACGGAAGGTTTTTCGTTCAGGGGCAGGGCTATGTATGGCTCGTTCGATACCCGAAAATATACGGCATCGGCGGGATACAAAAAAAACAGGTTTAACCTGATGGCTTCCTACAACCACGACGAAACCGACGGTGCACGACCTAATTCCGATTTCAACATCAACAACGGATACATTAAGATTGGTTACGAGATTAGCGATCAGCTCCAATTGGATGTAAATGCACAGCACAGTATATTTAAGGCTTACGATCCGGGGTCTATCTATCACCCCAACCCAGCAATTTACGACAACAAAAGCCAGTGGGTCGACATTGCACGTTCCAACATCTATTTTACCTTATCCAACCAATTCGAGAAAGCCACTGGAGGCATTAAGGCCTACCACATGAGCGGCGATCACGCAATTTACGATGGATGGCGGTCGAACGACGAAAATATGGGCATTAGCCTGTATCAGGGTTTCAGGTTAACTCCCACCAGTCTTTTTAGTGCTGGAGCTGATGTTAAACGCTATGGAGGGCGAGGAACCGCGGTATCGCTTGGAAACAGAAGTGGCGAATGGATCTCGGTGGAGGAACGTGCCCTTTATGCCATGCTGCAGCAAACTGTTGCCGGGGTGTTGACCCTGAATGCAGGCATTAGGTTAGACCGGCATACCCTTTTTGCCACCAATTGGGTTCCTCATTTTGGAGCAGCTTACAAGCTTGCATCACCATCGGTAATAAAAGCCTCCATTGCCAAAGGATTTCGGAATCCAGCCATTCGGGAACTCTACCTTTTCCCCACAGCCAACAGTGAAGTACTTCCTGAATCGATGTGGAATTATGAACTCACCTACGAACATAAATTGGCAGAGGGAAAAGGTAATGTTGAAATCACACTCTTCCTCTCGGAAGGAGAAAATTTGATTCTGGCAGTTCCCAATCCAACGGCACCACCTCCGTTTAAGAACCAAAATTCGGGTGCATTCTCCCATAATGGTTTAGAAGCCAGCTTTCGTTATCGTTTTTCGGCCAATTGGCAGCTTTCGGCAGGCTACAGTTATCTGAACATGGATACACCCAAAATTTCGTCACCCGAACACCAATTCACCCTCAACAGCCACTATCAACTTGGGAAACTTAACCTTTCCGCGAATCTTCAATACATTGAGAATCTTTATACCCGAGTTCAGGCAGGAGCCGACCCGAGCAGAAACAGCTTTTTGCTACTCGGGACCCGAGCTTCTTATGCATTGACAAAGAATATTGATCTCTCTTTATCGGCCGAAAACCTACTGAATCAGGAATACCAACTGCAGTATGGCTACCCAATGCCCGGACGAACGCTCTTTGCAGGTTTGAGCCTTCAATTTTAAAGCAGAAAGCACTCTGATGGTTGTTTCACACCGACGGCTGTATGCTGTTGTTGTGCAAATACTTACGATTTGTCGAGGAGGATGGCTATCTGATGCCAAGAGACTTTGCCGCTAAAGCTCCCGGGCAGGAAAGTGGGTCTATGATAGAACGCATGCAACAGACTAATACTTAGGGTTAATCTTAAGCATTGCATAATTCATACTATCTTTTGTTGAACCCCTGCGACGCTCTTCCTAAGATCAAAGTCTTTGGAAAACCGGTTGGATATTCGCAAAATTCCAACCCAAACGAAAGTAGCCCTTCATGACTCCATTTTGGGCAAAGTATAAGACCGCAACAAATTTGCATGGCATAACATCGCCAGAGTATTATAAGATTATGATACAAATCAAATTAGCCAACAGCACGCAATAGGTACTTCAAGCACGATAATTGGAAGAAGGGTCAGAACAATCAACAAAAAGTTTGTTGCCTATGGTTGCTCCATTGTTAAGAAATCTTATACTGGTAGATTCGCCAATATTGAAGCAAAAAAGGCTGCCCCCGGATAGAGACAGCCTTATAAGGATCAATACTAGAATTAGATTAATAACCAGGATTTTGTTGAGCTGCAAGTGTTGGATTTGCATTCAATTCAGCCAGCGGAATTGGCCAAATAAATTTAAAATTACTATAAGCAACTGCTTGTACCCCATATGGTCCTGAATATTCTGTCCCCAGTGTATAAGTTCCCGCAGCAACCGGGTCAGCATTCGCTAATTTTGCAGGCACCCCGTTTATCGGGAAATGCGGACATTGCTGCAATCTTGAAATATCGGGCCAGCGACGGCCCTCCATAGCCAGTTCAATTCGGCGTTCAGCCAGAATAGCTTTGAGCAATTCCTTGTTGTCGGCAAAATTTGCTGCAGTATAACTCTGTTCTGCTTTGTTGGCTAATGCCCTGTCGCGTACCATATTCAGATATTTCAATCCTTCACCGATATTGCCATTGCGCGCATAAGCCTCGGCAATGTTCAACAACACTTCGGCATACCGCATCATAGGAGACGCATCGGTATAGTTGGTATCATCTTTATATTTCTCAGTAAAAATACCTGTTATTACCCCAGCTGCATTTTTACGGGTCAGTACCATGTCGCCTTCTTTACGTCGCTTATCATCCACACGCCAGTAAGCATTTCTCCAAACTATTGGGCTTATAGCAACAAGCTGTCGTCGCTTGTATTGGGAAGCTAATGCAGCATTTACACCTGGATTATTCGTTGCCGAATTTTCCATACCATAAATGTACTCATTGTTAGAATAGTTATTCGCAAAAGCGGTCCAAGGTTCAGCTCCCAACATATATTCACCAAGCGCAACCAATTTGAGGCCTTCTGTGATGACATTATTCATATTCCACATGTGTTGATAGATGCGAACTTTATAGGCTATTGAAGCCCCTTTGGTACCTCTGGTAATTTTTGAGTTCCCACTCCACCCAGTTTTACCGGGAAGATTGGCTTCAGCAAAGTTAAGATCCTCAAGAATCTTGGAATATATAAATTCAACCGTTTCGCGACCTTTCTGGAAACCTTCGTCGATAGCTGCCTGTGTTGTAAAAGGCTTATCGTGATAAGGAACCCCAGGATGAGAAGCATTGGCCGTATGCTTATACGGACGGGCAAACATTACCAGTAACTCGTGATATGAGGCAGCCCTCAGCAAACGCGCCTCAGCTTCGTACTGACTGGCCTTCTGTGCAGTTATAATGTTGCTTGTAGCAGCAGTTTTTACCCCTTCAATAATGATATTGCATCGGTTAATCAAACGGTAAGTATCACTCCAGTACCATACATTATTTGCAGTGGTTGCATCGTAGGTTCCCTCATAGGTAAACCGGTAGAACGCCTGCAGGTTAATCGCATCTTCGCCACGGGCATCGCCCTGCTGAACAAACGCAGCACCAAAAGGATAACCCCTTAAGTTACCGGCAGCATCACCTCTTTGAGCAGCCTGATACATTCCTACAACTGAAAGCTCAACCAGATCAGCAGTAGCAAAAGCAGTGGTTTCCGAAACCTGGTTGTAGGGATCAAGGTCAATAATCTCTTCGCAGGAACCAAATACCAGAGCAAAAACCATAACCGGTATCAGTACCAACTTATCAATTTTCTTGATTAAGAATTTTATTTTTTTCATATCTGTATATTTTTAATATTCAACTATAAAGTCAGGTTAATACCCATTGTTATAACCCTCTGACGTGGGGTTCCGTTGAAATCAACACCACCCGCTTCCATTTCGGGGTCAATACCGGTATATTTCGTACCCATCCACATATCCTGTCCCTGTATGAATACTCTCAGGTTTTCAACACCAATACGTTGCAATACTGGTTTAGGCAATGTATAACCAAGAATAATGTTCTGCAGCTTGATAAAGTCTCCTTTTTCAACAAAACGACCATTGGTCTGGTTTGAAATATTGACAAAGTTTGTTCCCTGCGACCACAAGCGTGGAGTCCATCCATCCCCTGGCTCATTAGCATTTTTCCAACGTCCCAGAATTTCACGGCCATTATTGGTAAAAGCATGACCGGTTAAATCATCACGCGTACGGTTCATAATATAGTTACCCCCACTGAAACGGAACATTACATTAAAATCAAAACCTGCATAGAAAAGTTTTGAATTAACGGCTCCAAAGAAAGTTGGTATCGACGGTCCAAAGATTTTCTTATCGGTAGCACTGCTAAGGGTTGCAGCCTGAGAAATATCTCCCGGATTGTCTGGATTATATACCCTGTAGCTAGATGTGGGAATATTTCCCTGAACCAGATTGCCATCGGCTTTACGATAGATTGGATTACCATTTGCCTTGTTTACCCCTACATAATCGTAACCATAGATGGACCGGATAGATTCGCCGATGCGAATAATTACATAGTTATTAGGCAAAATCTGTTCTTGGCCCTCAACAAGGGATATAATCTCATTCTTGGCAAGAGTGAAGTTGGCATCCACTGTCCAGGTCAATTTGTTGTTGCGGATCAGGGTAGCCTCACCGGCAAATTCATACCCCCAGTTTTTGAGTTCACCAACGTTTTTGTTTACAGAGTTGCCGGGCACCCCAAACGAAGGAGGTGTTGGAGCAGCTAGGATCAAACCATCCTGATCGTTCTGATAGTAGTCAAACGATAATTTGTATTTTCCTTCGAGGAACATAGCGTCCATACCAAGGCCCAACTTTTTGCTCGTTTCCCATTTCAACTGGTCGTTGCCCATCTGCACGAAGGCGATACCGTTGTTGTCGCCATATTTGGCAGCACCATATAAACCAGCATAAGGATAATTACCAATAGATACGTTACCCACCTCAGCATAAGAAGCACGAACTTTAAAGTCGGACACAATATCGCGGATTCCATCCATAAACGATTCGCGGGCAATATTCCAACCCACCGAACCACCAGGGAAAACACCGTATCTGTTTGCCTCCGGCAATGAAGAAATACCATCGTAACGAACTGCTGCCTGGATGAAATACTTTTCATCGTAGTTGTAGTTCAAACGACCGGCATAAGAGATAAATCCATTTTCGGACAACCCACCACCTGAGTTGGGTGTTCCATACGAGCCTGAAATCAAGTTATGCTGGAAAAACTCGTTGGAAAGGTCGGTACCCACTGCAAAGAAACTGTTTGCCCTTTGCCCCTGAAATTCGTTAACCAAAACTGCCGTTAAATTATGAACTTCACCGAATGTCTCATTATAAGACAATACATTTTGCCAGTTCCAACGGGTTATATTCTGAAAGTTATTCTGTACACGGCCTTTTACACTTTGGCCGTCACCATGGAATGGGTCATAATAAAGCAAACCTTCTGAACTGTTAAGGTCAATCCCAAATTGTGTACGGAAATTAAGACTTGGTAAAATATTAGCAGAAGCATAAGCATTACCGAGTGTGCGCATATTCTTGGTTGTAAATACGTTCTTGTCGAGCGTATAAACAATATTGGGCAGGTTATCACCAATGGTAGTTCCATTCTTCCATCTTCCTACCAAACCAGGTGAAGTAAAGTCGATGTTGTAACCGGTTGGATGTTCCGGATTGTAAATCGGGGTATTGGGCAACTGCCTAATAGCAGAGAAAATATTTCCAGAAAGTGAATTTTCCTCTGTATTCATGCCAAAGTACTGTGTTTGGGTAACCCCGATATTGGTTCCTAATGACAACCACCGGTTCACCTTCTGGTCAACATTGGCCCTAGCAGAAAAACGACTCATTTCATTGGGCTTGCTAACCCCTTCCTGTGTGGTATAACCTATAGAAAAATAATAGCTGTTCATTTCGGAAGCACCCGACATAGAAATGTTATGATCTTGTTGGAAGGCATTCTTTCTGAGAACTGCCATCTGCCAGTCGGTATCCACACCACCATCAACTGCAAGCGGCGCCAGGTTTCTATTGGACAGTTTTTCGTTGGCAATTTCAATAAACTCTTTTGCATTCAACAGGTCGAAGAGATTTACCGGCTGGGCATACCCTACATAATTATTATAGCTTACTTTGAATTTACCTTTGGTTCCCCTTTTGGTTGTAATAAGCATTACCCCATTGGCAGCCCGCGATCCGTAAATTGCTGTGGCTGATCCGTCCTTAAGAATTTCAACCGATTCAATATCGGCTGGGTTAATATCGGCCAATGCATTACTTGAGGCATAACCACCAAGGTCTCCTGTTAGCATTGGAACACCATCAACCACAATCAGAGGATAAGTACCTGATGAAATAGACCCGATACCACGAATACGAATCCGGGGGGCTTCACCAAGCACACCAGTGGCCGAAGTAATTTGCACACCCGCTGCACGGCCAGCCAATTGAGCTTCAAAACTCGGTGTGGCCAAATTGGCAATTTCATCACCTTTTACCTGAGAGATTGAGCCAGTTACTTCGCGTTTACGCTGAATACCATAACCAACAACTACCACCTCATCTACAGAAAAAATATCGATAGCCAATACAACATCAATTGCATTCCTTCCATCGATTGGAACTTCCTGTGTACGGTAACCAACAAAACTGTACATAAGTGTCTGCGCCGACTCTGGCACTTGTAGTACATAGTTACCGTCCAAATTGGTAACCGTTCCAAGGGAAGTACCCCTAACAATCACTGAAACTCCCGGGATGGGTGAATTGTCATCAGACGACACTATCTTACCGCTAATGGTTCGCGTCTGTGCATATACACCTGCAATACCTAGGAGAAAAAAGCTCATTAAAAGAAAGACAACTTTTTTCATAGATACATTTTTTAGTGTTTAAATATCTCTCCTTTCTGTGGATACATTGTTAACTCAAAAGCGGAATAATCAACTCTGCCCCTGTACCCTTTAAGATTTGTTAACAAATTTAGTAAAGTAGCACCTATCTCATTGAATATATTGTTAAATATAT
>CAYGIQ010000043.1:0-17457 GCA_964349885.1 uncultured Prolixibacteraceae bacterium
GAGCAGATGATCAGGGGGATGATTAAAATGATTAACCCCAAGAGTCGATTTTTTACACCTTCGCTCAAAATGGTTATCTGCATTCCATCGGGTAGCACTGAGGTGGAAATCCGGGCGGTACGCGACTCCTCTGAACATGCAGGCGGACGTGAGGTTTATATGATATATGAACCTTTGGCAGCCGCCATTGGAATAGGACTTGATGTTGAAGCCCCTGAAGGGAATATGGTGGTTGACATTGGAGGTGGAACGACCGAAATAGCTGTAATTTCGTTGGGAGGAATCGTGACCAATAAGTCGATTCGAATCGCCGGTGATGATCTAACAGCCGATATAATGGAATATATGCGGCATAACCACAATATCAAAATTGGAGAAAGGACCGCCGAAGAGATTAAGATTCAGGTTGGCTCAGCGCTGACTCATCTCGAAAATCCACCGAAAGATTTTGTAGTGCAGGGACCCAATCAGATGACTTCACTGCCACTGGAGGTTCCTGTTTCTTATAAAGAGATTGCCCACTCACTTGAGAAGTCATTGTCAAAAATCGATTTGGCCATCTTAAGCGCCCTTGAGCAGACTCCACCTGAACTCTACTCTGATATTGTTAAAAATGGAATTTGGCTTGCGGGCGGTGGTGCTCTTTTAAGAGGGCTTGACAAACGGCTCAGCGATAAATTAGGGATACCTTTTCAAATTGCCGACGACCCAATGCGGGCGGTGGTTAGAGGAACCGGAGTTGCCCTAAAGAATGTCGACAAATTCTCATTCTTGATTCGCTAATTGACATTTCTGCCGAATGTCTACGCCATTAGGATTAATCAGGTGAATAGCCTTGGATCGTTACTGCTGCCAAATGGTATACAGTCAACTGAATTAATTGTATTTTAGCTCCCTTGTAAGCTTTTTCGTTAAGGGTCTAACCATTTAGCTATGTGGAATCTCTTACGGTACTTTTATCGGCATCATGTGGTGTTGATTTTTGTCGCGCTCGAAGTTTTTTCTCTTGTGCTTGTTTTTAGTCGGAATGATTTTCAGCGGTCAATCTTTATGACATCATCCAACCGTGTGAGCGGTAATGTATATGAGTATTATTCCGGAGTAATGAATTATTTTAGTCTGACATCATCCAACCGTCAACTTGCTGGTGAAAATGCTAGGCTGAGGCTCATATTGTACGGTTTAACTCCTGACACAACAATCAATATACTCTACCCTGAGCCATTGGAAATCAATTCCTCCTCCCCCTATACTTTCCAGGCAGCAAGGGTAATCAATAATTCCGTTGCCCGTCAATACAACTATCTTACACTCGACAAGGGAAGAAGGGATGGCATACGTGCCGACATGGGGGTTATTGCTGCCGGAGGTGCCGTAGGTGTGGTGGCGTTTGTTTCAGAATCATACGCAACAGTAATTTCACTGCTCAATCCACGCTGGAATATTTCTGCACGTTTGCAGCGAAGCAACTATTTTGGATCGCTTTCGTGGGACGGTAGCGACTATCGATATGCTCGTCTGACTGAGATCCCTTTTCATGTTGAACTAATGGCGGGAGATACAATAACTACCAGCGGATTTTCCACCATCTTCCCTGAGGGTGTAATGCTGGGGTTTGTTGAGGAATTTTCGAGAGAAGGAGGGGACAACTTTTATTCCATAAAAGTTAGATTGTCGGTCGACTTTAAATCTCTTGTGTGGGTTGATGTTGTAGACAATAAGGATCGTGATGAGATAAAATTTATAGAAAGCCTAAGCAATAATGGTACAAATCTGGATTAAATATTCCTCCATGTTTCTGCTGGTCATTCTGGTTCAGGTGCTCATCTTCAACCAGATAAATATCAGTGGTTTCTTAAATCCCTATTTCTACATCTTGTTCATCTTGCTTTTGCCATTCTCGATGCCAAAATATCTGGTTTTGGTTGTGAGTTTTATCCTTGGTTTTATTATAGATATCTTTGCCAATACTCCGGGGATGCATGCTTCAGCATCGGTACTTACCGGTTTTGTGCGCGCTCCGGTGGCAGCCCGCTTGCTGCTCAATACCGATATAGGCGATTATCCGGGTTTGCATCAGACTGGATTTAGATGGTTCTTGGCATATTCCTCCACCCTTATTTTGGTGCATCACACATTTTTGTTTTTACTTGAGGTGTTTACATTTACCCATCTTCATATTACCCTACTTCGGGTGCTCGTCAGCGCTTTCTTTACCCTATTTTTTATTGTTTTAAGTCAATATCTCTTCTACAGGAAATAAATGGTTGTATACCCATGTCGTCGAACAGAAAATATCTCGTTATAGCCATCTTCCTTGCAACTGGGGTGTTGTTCGTTATGCGACTCTTTTACCTCCAAGTTGTCGATACTTCCTATCGGGAGTACGCCACCAGTAATGTTTTGCGAAAGGTGGTTCAATATTCGGCACGGGGTCTTATTTACGACAGAAACGGTGAATTGCTGGTATACAACAAGGCGGCCTACGACCTATTGGTTATACCCCGCGAAGTGGTGCCATTCGACACACTCTCTTTCTGCTCAATGCTCGATATTTCGATCGAGGATTTTCGCCAACACCTTAAAGACGCACGGCAATACTCGATGTTCAGACCATCGGTCATTGTTAAGCAGATCTCACCAGAGCAGTATGCAGTAATTCAGGAACAGCTATACAAAGTACGTGGCTTCTTTTTCCAGTCGCGTACGCTTCGGGAATACGCACAACCTATTGCTGCCCATGTGCTGGGTTATGTTGGAGAAGTTTCTCAGAATCAAATCGATCAAAATCCCTACTATCTGGCGGGCGACTATATTGGAATTAGCGGTATAGAAAAGACCTACGAGAATGTTTTGCGTGGACGAAAAGGGGCAAGATATTATATGGTAGACGTGCATAACCGGATTCAGGGAAGCTATCTAAATGGGGAGGTGGATACTACTGCCGTTATTGGAAGCAATCTAACGTCAAGTCTCGATCTGGAACTTCAATTATATGCAGAACAATTGCTGCGCAATAAAAGGGGAAGCATTGTGGCCATAGAACCAGCTACCGGCGAGGTACTGGTAATGGCCAATTATCCTGCCTACGATCCGGGATTATTGGTGGGACGCGCACGCGGCAGAAACTACAGCGAACTTTTAGAAAACCCAATAAAGCCCCTGTACGACAGAGCTTTGATGGCTCAATACCCCCCAGGGTCTACTTTTAAAATGGCCAATGCATTGATTGCCCTACAGGAGGGTGTGATTACACCTCAAACGCAATTCAGGTGCAACAACGGTTACCAAACGGGTAGTTTCA
This sequence comes from uncultured Prolixibacteraceae bacterium, assembly GCA_964349885.1. GTDB lineage: Bacteria > Bacteroidota > Bacteroidia > Bacteroidales > Prolixibacteraceae > UBA1413. The sequence goes on from CAYGIQ010000043.1 coordinate 3,305, forward strand.
GACTCGCCTGCCATCACAGTGAATCATTTACATTAATTCCCTCCATATCGCGTTCGTGCAATGCTTATTATGTATATGTGTTTAGGGCGATTCTTGAAAACAACCGCTATTCGGGTGTCAGGGAGGCCTATGATGCTTGGAGAGATCATTTGTTAAGAATGGGGATCGGGCAAACATTGAATACCGATTTTGCCCATGAATTGGGGGGGTTGGTTCCCACTTCCGGCTATTATGAACAAGCGGTATTTCGTGGAGCCAGATGGCGGGCCCTACCCATAGTATCCCTTTCAATTGGTCAGGGGGAGCTGGGGGTTACTCCTTTGCAACTTGCCAATCATGCGGCCATGCTGGCAAATCGGGGGCATTATTATATTCCTCACATTATCCGGCAGGTCGAAGATGGAGCCATCGATCCGCGTTTCAGAGTCCCTATCGAATCTGGAATTGACAAGCACCACTTCGACGATGTTATTGAAGGGATGGAGCAGGTTCTGGTGTCTGGAACAGGAGCCCGATCGAAGGTTCCTGGGATTTCCGTTTGTGGGAAAACCGGGACTGCCCAAAATCCTCATGGAGCCGACCATTCTGTATTCATGGCATTTGCCCCTAAAGATGACCCCAAAATAGCCATATCTGTGTATATTGAAAGTGGTATCTGGGGATCGACCTATGCGGCACCAATTGCCAGTCTAATCATCGAGAAATACCTCAACGGGTCCATTTCCGAAGGACGAAAATGGATGGAGGATAATATGTTGAATGCCAATTTGATGAATGACATAAAAATAGTCCGTATCGATGGCACAGAGGAATAATTTATGGGCAAATATCGACTGGTGGGTTGTTCTACTGTTTATTGGGCTCATGCTATTGGGGTGGATTAACATCTATGCCGCACTATACAACGAGGAGCATCGGAGTATTTTTGATGTTTCACAACGGTATGGCAAACAGCTTGTGTGGATTGGAGCCGCGCTCGTCATTGGAGTGGTTATTCTCTTAATTGACACCAATTTTTATTATTTTTTTTCCTATCCCATCTACAGTGTTGTGATCATTTCTCTGCTACTGGTTTTGTTGGTTGGGGTAGAAATAAATGGGTCCAAATCGTGGTTTGTAATTGCGGGCGACTTGCGTCTACAACCTTCTGAATTTGCCAAATTTGCAACCGCCATCGCTCTGGCACGCTTGATGAGTGGACACAACTATAAGTTTTATTCGTTTCGGTCCCTTGCGTTAATTACCACTCTTATAGGACTTCCTGTTGTTTTCATAATGCTTCAGCCAGACCCTGGTTCGGCGGTGGTCTTTTTAATATTTTTAATTGTTTTATATCGGGAAGGGATGTCGGGTACCGTTCTATTTTTTGGCTTTCTGACAATCATTCTTTTTATGCTTTCGATGCTCACCCACAATTCTATTTTGTTGATAATCCTTTTTGTTGGAAGCATTATAGCATATCTGATTATTCATCAGCGATTTCGTTCGGCTGCTGTTGCTCTTCTTATCGGCTCGGCCATAACCTCTATTTTGTGGGCTATTCAGTTTCTACTCAATCTTGATTATCCGTTTGAGTATGTATTGCTGGCAGGAACATCATTGAGTATGCTTGGTTTTACGGTGTATATAATCGGCAAAAGGATCAAGCGCACCATGTTTATTGTTTACATCTTCTTTGCCTCGGTTGTATTTACCTATTCGGTTGACTATGCCTTTGAGAATACTTTAAAACCACATCATCAAAATCGCATCAATGAACTTCTAGGATTACAGTCCGATCCACGAGGTAGTGGCTGGAATGTAAACCAGAGTAAGATTGCCATCGGCTCGGGGGGGGTTACAGGCAAAGGTTTTCTCAATGGGACACAAACCAAATACAACTTTGTTCCGGAACAGAGTACCGACTTTATCTTCTGTACGGTGGGCGAGGAGTGGGGGTTTGTTGGATCAACCCTTGTGGTAGTGATGTTTCTTGTCCTGTTCTGGAGACTTATCCTTTTGGCCGAACGTCAACGATCTCCTTTTTCGCGAATATATGGGTATGGCGTAGTCTCTATACTTTTTGCCCATTTTGCCATCAATATTGGAATGACCATTGGCCTGGTGCCGGTTATTGGAATCCCATTGCCATTTTTCAGTTACGGCGGTTCATCGCTTTGGGCATTTACTGTATTGCTTTTTGTCTTCCTTCGTCTTGATGCCAGCCGACTCGACAAATTGCTCTGACGCATTTTTAAAAGTGTTGCATGCGATTCGAATGGTTAAAGATCTATTGGCTTAGCTTAATCTTTTCCAAAACAATTTCAGATATTTGAAGGCAAGTTCAACGGGTGATTGCGCAATGGCCATTTCTCGCGATTTTCGATGTTGATTTTAAAACCTAATTGAAGCATCTGCCGAAAAATTAGAGACACAATATAAAACAAAATTTATACCTATGAAAAAGTTACTGGTTGTCGTTTTTGCAATGAGCATTCTAGTTACGCCTCTTTTTGCTAAGAAGCAAAAGGCTGTAAAGTTATTTAATGGAAAAAACCTAAAAGGATGGGTTGTTCATGGAACTGAAAAGTGGTATGTCGAAAATGGCTTGCTGGTGTGTGAAAGTGGACCTGATAAAGGCTATGGTTACTTGTCGACCGATAAGGAGTTCTATAATTTTGACTTGGAGGTAGAATTTAAGCAGGAGGCAAATGGCAACAGCGGGGTTTTCTTTCGTTCAACTTTCGAAGGGACAAGGGTGAGTGGTTGGCAAGTGGAAGTTGCACCACCCAACCGCGATACTGGTGGAATTTACGAGTCTTATGGAAGGGGCTGGCTTGTTCAGATTCCAGATGAGAAGGAGAACATCCTGCGAATGGGGGAATGGAATAAGATGAGAATCCGTGCCGAAGGTGATAGGGTCACCACCTGGCTCAACGGAGTAGAAATGGTCGACATTACAGACGAAAAAATAGGCAGAGGTAAGGGCCACATCGCCCTGCAGATTCACGATGGAGGAGGCATTAAAGTTGTTTGGCGGAATCTGATTCTAAGGGAGATCTAATCCGATCTCCAATTGAATAGATGCTTTTAAAAGGAGTCGAACCCGCACCACGGAACTAGCACAGGAGGTACCCTAATACCCTCTGGTGTTTGATTGTTCTCGAGAAGTGCAGCAACAATACGGGGCAACGCAAGTGCGCTACCATTTAGGGTATGTGCAAGCATCGGCTTTTTTGTCGACTCATCGCGGTAACGCAGTTTTAGCCGGTTGGCTTGGAACGATTCAAAATTTGAAACAGAACTAACTTCCAACCACATTTGCTGAGCAGCCGACCAAACTTCAAAGTCATAAGTCATTGCCGATGTAAAGCCCATGTCGCCTCCACACAATCTGAGAACTCTGTATGGGAGTTCCAGTTTTTGAATGAGCGACTCTATATACGACACCATATCTTCGAGTATGGCATATGATTTTTCAGGGAGTGCAATTTGTACTATTTCGACTTTGTCAAATTGATGAAGACGGTTAAGTCCCCTTACATCCTTGCCATACGATCCGGCCTCGCGTCTGAAGCATGCACTGTAGGCGCAGTTTTTGATGGGAAGTTCATTGGCTTCCACAATAACATCACGATAGATATTGGTAACGGGTACTTCAGCGGTAGGAATAAGGTAGAGGTTGTCGGCAGTTACATGGTACATTTGTCCCTCTTTGTCTGGTAACTGGCCAGTTCCAAATCCCGAAGCCTCGTTTACCATTAAAGGAGGTTGAATCTCTTCGTATCCATTTTGTCGGGCTTCGTCGAGAAAGAAATTGATCAAGGCCCGTTGAAGTTGGGCTCCCTTACCTCGGTAAACAGGAAATCCTGCCCCACTCAATTTAACACCCAGTTCAAAATCGATCAGTCGGTATTGGGCTGCCAGCTCCCAATGAGGAAGAGCATTCTCTCCTAGTTCAGGCATTTTTCCACCTGTACGTATAATTTGGTTGTCGGCAGCACCCTTACCTTGGGGGACCAAATTGAAGGGAGTGTTGGGCAGTTGGATCAGAAGTTCCTGGACCTTCCGATCCATCTCGGTGAACGATTGGTCAAGCAATCGAATGTTCTCCTTTACTTCGATGGTGCGTGATCGGGCAATCTCAGCAGCGGTCGATTCGCCGCCTTTCATCAATGCTCCAATTTCACGCGACAGTCTATTTAATTCCCCTTTTGCCGCGTCGGCTTTCACCTGAGCCTGATTTCGCATCTCCCTTAAATTGGACAATGCTGTTACAATTTCACGGGCATCGAAATGTCTCTTGGCAAGTTTTTCGATTACTTCATCAGGGTTCTCCTGGATGTATTTAAGTGTAAGCATGGTACTACTACAAATGGGTATAACGAGTAACAAAAAATCTCCTGGCGGAATCCGACAGGAGATTTTCTCTCAAAAAATAGACTAATATTTTTTGGTCGGAACCAGCTAATTTTCTGCTGCCGAAGCTGCTACTACCGGTTCAATCGACACAAACGATTTGTTGTCTTTTTTCTTTCTGAAAACGACGGTTCCGTGCACAAGGGCAAATAGCGTATGGTCCTTGCCCATTCCTACATTTTCTCCAGGGTGATGCTTGGTGCCTCTCTGGCGGACCAGAATATTACCAGCCTTGGCATATTGTCCACCGAATATTTTTACACCCAGTCGTTTACTTTCCGATTCGCGTCCGTTCTTCGAACTACCTACACCTTTCTTGTGAGCCATGGTATTCTGGTTTAAATTATCCTACAATTTCTTCTATTAATACTTGTGTAAACTGCTGGCGGTGACCATTCAGTTTCTGGTAGCCTTTTCTTCTTTTCTTCTTGAAGACCAAAACTTTATCTCCTTTGGTGTGCTCCAGAACCTTTGCCGTAATTTTGGCACCATCTACCACTGGCAGACCAACTTTAACTTCTCCTCCGTTTTCAATCAACAGAACTTTATCAAACTCTACAGAAGATCCCTCAGCGGCTGCAAGCCTGTGGACAAAAACCTTTTTCAGTTTTTCAACTTTGAATTGCTGTCCGGCAATTTCAACAATAGCGTACATAATTGGTTCATTATTAAGTTATGTCCGTCGGGCGGAGGGCTTTCGGGCACTCACTTTTCGGCCTGATCGAATCAAAATTTGGACTGCAAAAGTAGTTATTTTATCGTGATAACCAAATCGTTGACGGTAAAAAATAGCAAATCCCCCGAACAATCCTTACAATGCCGTTTAAAATAATTAATTGCTTATTGCAGTGGCTCTTTTTTTACGCTATTTTTATGCTCTTGATTGTGCGTCTTGGCTGCATAAATCTTACAGTTATATTCCATTGCAAACAAGGAGTATCTGATTAGGTTGTTATGGAAAAAGTAAAATTGAATATTCTTGGTTTGTCAGTTAGTCAAACACAATCTGGGGCTTATGCTCTGGTGCTTGCTGAAGAGAATGGTGATCGTCGTCTGCCTATTATTATTGGACCTGTTGAGGCACAAGCCATAGCTATTCAATTGGAAGGGTTAAAGCCGCCTCGGCCCCTTACGCACGATCTTGTTAAAAATATTGCAATTGCTTTCGAGATTGCTTTGATTGAAGTGGTTATTCACAAGCTTGAAGAAGGTATATTCTTCTCTGAACTGCTTTTTGAATTGGACGGCAAGGAGATTTTTGTGGATTCACGAACTTCCGATGCCGTTGCACTTGCCCTCAGGTTTCGTTGTCCGATTTATACCAGTGAGGAAATCCTCCACAAAGCAGGGATTGTACTCGATTTGGCCGATGATCAGCCTCTGGATCCGAGATTGGGTAAAGAGTCGGTTCCTTCTCCCGACAGGGGCTTCGATAAATATTCGATTTCAGATCTCGAGGGATTGCTTACCGAGGCTGTTCAGAACGAAGACTATGAAAGAGCATCTGCCATCCGCGATGAAATAACGCGGCGAAAAAAATAACGCTGACCTGCATGAAAAAACTATTTATCACCGTTGGATTGGCAGTATTCTGCCTTTTTGTTTTTATTCCTAGTTCGCAGGCAGTCTGTGCCTTGAGCGATACCATCTCTGCTTATCCTTCGGATACACCGGCGGAAGTAATCCCGTCAGTAAATCAGAACAATACCTCCGGACTGCTACCCACCAAAACCAGAACAGCTCCTTTTACCGGTATTACCATTGCACGAGGCTTGCTGGGCATGCTGGTACTGTTGGCCATTGGATTCCTGTTGAGCCGCGATCGTAAAAACATTCCTTGGAAAACGGTTGCAGGTGGTTTGCTGTTTCAAGTGGTTCTAGCCGTAGGGGTGCTATACGTGCCGTTTATAAGGACACTGTTTGAGTTTGCCGGGCACATATTTATCAAGGTCCTCGATTTTACCAAGTCGGGTAGCGAGTTTTTATTGGGTGGACTAATGGATACTTCCGCCTATGGGTATATCTTTCTTTTTCAGGTTCTGCCAACCATCATCTTCTTTTCAGCTTTAACCAGTCTGCTCTTTTATTTTGGGATTATTCAGCGTGTAGTATATGCAATGGCATGGGTTTTTACCCGTATGCTCAAAATATCAGGTGCCGAGGCCCTGTCGGTTGCCGGCAATATTTTTCTCGGACAGACCGAGTCGCCATTAATGATTAAAGCGTATCTCCCCAAAATGGGCAATTCCGAAATATTGCTTGTGATGACTGGTGGAATGGCAACACTCGCAGGAGGTGTTCTTGCCGCCTACATCGCCATGTTGGGTGGAGACGATCCTGTAATGCGACTGGAATTTGCGAAACATCTGCTTACTGCTTCCGTAATGGCTGCTCCGGCTGCGATTGTATTTTCAAAAATGCTTATTCCCCCCGATGCTGAAATAAACCGTGATGTTGAGGTAAGTCGTGATAAAATCGGCAGCAACGTTCTCGATGCCATTACCAATGGCACAAGCGAGGGCGTTAAACTTGCCGTAAATGTAGCTGCTATGTTGCTCACCTTTATAGCGTTTATCGCCATGTTTAACTATGTGATTGGCAAGGTAGGCGATTGGACCTCACTCAATTCGATCATTGCCGACGCAACAAATGGCAAATACCATACGCTTTCGTTGCAGTTTCTGCTTGGATATACTTTTGCTCCCTTAATGTGGTTAATTGGAATTACCGGCGAAGATATTGTTTTGGTAGGTCGTTTGGTGGGTGAAAAACTTATTCTTACCGAGTTTATAGGGTATATCAGTTTGGCCGAATTAAAGTCGGCTGATGCATTTGCATCCGGAAAGTCTGTTATTATGGCTACTTATATGCTTTGTGGATTTGCCAACGTTGCTTCCATAGGCATCCAGATTGGAGGAATTGGCTCTCTTGCTCCCAACAAAAGGATTCTTTTATCGCGTTTTGGAGGTTATGCCCTGTTAGCCGGAACACTTACCTCTTTGATGTCGGCCACAATTGTAGGTATGCTTTTGGGTTAGCCCAATATATTTAGCCTCAAAATCTGCATTTGTCCTCATAGTGAGTGATTTGAGGGTATTTGTGATGCTTTTTTGTATGGGTTTTCAAGAAAAATCCCCTTGAATTTTTTTTGAAAATGACGTAATTTTACGTATTGCGTGTATGAAAATGAGGTTGTATATTGCACAGAGATAAATGACGTTAATTTCTTAAATCAACACGTTTATCTGTTTAAACCTAACTTTTGACCTGATAAACGACGAAACCTAAGTGCATGAAAAGATTAATTAATCATTCCCGATCAGAGAATCAGCCTACCAAGGTATTGTCTGTTCGGTGATAGCCAGTAATCATTCTGTTTTTACTTTGGAGGATTCTCAATGCATCTTCTCTAAAACTCGATGATTACGTTCTAAAACAGATATTGTTTATTTAAATTTTTATCAACCCCATAATTCATGAAAATATTTATGAATACAGCTGAAATGTGCCCTGAATGCAACAAGATTACCCCTTCCTGTGCTTTGAGGGGTTGCTGTAAGGTGTATGGAGCCCAGAAATGCATTGATCTTCACCGAAAGGTAATGATCAGTATTTCTGGGACTACACCATCCGCGCATTTCAGCCATTTTGCGCAATTGTCAAAGTCCTGTGTTGTTTCCGATTGCTTTCCAGTAGGCAGATTGCGCCAATCAGGTGTGTCTCTTTTTACACACTTTTTTTTTCAATCCCTGCTTTTCTGGACTGATTCCCTCGATCGTATGTGGTTCAGAAGGCAGGGATTTCTCCCAAGCCCACACTCTTTTGAATTATATCAACCAATGTTCCTGTTCAACAGGGATAATTCAAGTTGAGTGACCCCCAGCCAAAGACCAGCAATGGTCAGTAGAAGGCCGCCCCCTAATCGGGGCGGCCTTTGAATTATGGGTCGAAATGTGGTTTTGAATCGATTTCTTCCCTATTGAACAAGGTCATATCAACATTTATAGCTTATTTTTGTGGCTTGATTTTACGTTTGTAATCTGCATTATATGGAAATTGCCAGCAAATACAATCCTGCCGAAATTGAGCCAAAATGGTATACCCATTGGATGGAACGCAACCTGTTTCATTCCTTTCCCGACGAAAGGCAGCCTTATACCGTTGTTATCCCACCGCCCAATGTAACTGGGGTTCTCCACATGGGGCATATGCTGAACAATACCATACAGGATATATTGGTTCGCAGGGCACGAATGACCGGCATGAATGCCTGTTGGGTGCCTGGAACCGACCATGCGTCCATCGCTACCGAGGCTAAGGTTGTAAACAAGTTGCGTGAAGCTGGTATTGATAAAAACGAACTCTCCCGCGAAGAGTTTCTTGTTCATGCGTGGGAGTGGACCAACAAACACGGTGGAATCATCTTAGAACAGCTTAAAAAGTTGGGTGCGTCTTGCGATTGGGAACGAACAGCCTTCACCATGGATGAAGTACGCAGCGAATCGGTCATCAAGGTTTTTGTTGATTTGTACAACAAAGGTCTTATATACCGGGGTGTGCGTATGGTAAATTGGGACCCTCAGGCAAAAACTGCCCTCAGCGATGAGGAGGTGAATTACAAAGAGGTCAATTCGAAACTATATTACCTCAAGTACCTGATTGAGGGTACCGAGGACGACTACCTTACCATTGCTACCACACGTCCGGAAACAATTCTTGGAGACACTGCCGTATGTGTTCATCCTGAAGATACCCGATTCCTGCATTTGAAGGGTCAACGCGTTTTGGTGCCACTCATACAGCGATCAATACCAATTATTGAGGATGAATATGTTGATATGGAATTTGGAACCGGCTGTTTGAAAGTTACTCCGGCGCATGATCCCAACGATTACTTGCTGGGAATGAAGCACAATCTTGAATCGATCGACATATTTAACGACGATGGAACCCTTGGCGAAAAAGCAACGATTTTTGTGGGGGAAGACCGTTTTGTCGTTCGGGAGAAAATTATACCCCGATTAGAGGAGGCCGGCAACATTGCCTTTATTGAGGATTATACCAACAAGGTTGGATTCTCGGAAAGAACAGACGTGGTAATCGAACCCAAACTCTCGGCACAGTGGTATCTTAGTATGGAAAAGCTGGTTACTCCGGCCCTTGATAATGTTTTAAACGACAATATTAAATTTCATCCACCCAAATTTAAAAATATCTACAAGCATTGGATGGGAAATATTAAGGACTGGAATATCAGCCGACAATTGTGGTGGGGGCACCGTATTCCAGTTTATTACCTTCCGGATGGAAATTTTGTGGTTGCAGAGAACTCAGAAATGGCACTGGAGCTTGCCCGAAAGAAAACCGGCAATCTCAACTTAACACTCGAATACCTGCATCAGGACCAAGACGTTCTGGATACCTGGTTCAGCAGCTGGTTGTGGCCAATTTCGGTATTCGATGGCATTAACCAACCAAGCAACAAAGAAATTCAGTATTATTATCCTACAGGCGATTTGGTTACTGCCCCCGACATCATTTTCTTCTGGGTGGCCAGAATGATCATAGCCGGTTATGAGTATAGGAGTGAACTTCCCTTCAAAAACGTCTATTTTACCGGAATGGTTCGTGATAAACAGGGCCGGAAAATGTCAAAATCACTCGGCAACTCTCCTGAGCCACTCGAACTAATTTCCCGATATGGGGCCGATGGCGTAAGGGTAGGCATGCTACTATGTTCTCCTGCTGGGGGCGATTTGTTGTACGACGATAGTTTGCCTCAGCAAGGTGCTGGTTTTGCTACCAAAATCTGGAATGCCTTTAGGTTGGTTAAGAACTGGGAGGTTTCAGAGGAAATAGAACAGCCTGTGCATTCGCAACTTGCACTGGATTGGTTTGATCATAAGCTAAGCAATGTTGCCACAAGTCTCGACGACCACTTTAAAAAATTCAGGATATCGGATGCGTTGATGCTAATCTATACTACGGTAAAGGATGAATTTTCTGGTTGGTTGCTTGAGATTGTTAAGCCCCCTTACCAACAGCCTATAGATGCAACTACTTACTATGGTGTTGTTGATCGATTCGATTTGTTGCTGAGGCTTTTACATCCGTTCATGCCATTTATTACAGAGGAAATCTGGCAGCTGCTTGCAACGCGCCAGTCAGATGAAAGCATTATGATAGCCCAACTTCCAGATCTACATCCTCACGATAACAGCTTTTTAGAGGATTTTGAAGATGTTAAGGCTTTGGTGACTAGCATACGGAAAATGCGTACCGATAAGGGAGTGCCTATGAAGGAGGCGCTTGAGTTGAAGGTTCAGGCGGGAGACAAGGGTTTCAAACCCGCTTTTATCCCTGTAGTAAAACGATTAGCGAACCTTTCATCGGTGGTTGAGGTAAACGAAGAGATCAACGGTGCTTCTTCGTTCAGGGTCAAATCGTCGGCCTTTTACATTGAAACCGAAACATTGGTCGATCCGGCCGAGGAGCTTCAAAAATTGAATGAAGAACTGCAGTATCTTAAAGGTTTTCTCGCTTCGGTTATGGTAAAACTCAACAACAACAAGTTTGTTTCGGGGGCACCAACTGCGGTTGTCGAAAAGGAAAAGGCAAAGCAGATCGATGCCGAAACCAAAATTAAATTGCTCGAAGCTCGCATTAAGGGCCTTTAACCCAGCATAGACCTAATGTGCCATGTCTGTGACTGAGATGGTCTTTAAGTTACCCATATGGACTAGGCATGGGAGAAATGGTATTAAAGTGCCTGTACCTGATATTTGTTATCTTTTGTGCATACTCAATTCGATAAATTTGTAGTGAAATTTATTGACATTAGACTGGGTATTATGACTAAAGGATTTTTCAATGTGCCAATTGCACTTAACGAACCGGTGCTGAGCTATGCTCCGGGAACCAGAGAAAGAATTGATCTACAGGAAAAGCTCCGTGAAATGCGGTCGGGCGAAATAGAAATCCCAATGACCATAGGAGGAAAGCCGGTAACCACTGGAAATCTTGAACGGATTTATCCACCGCACGATATTGCACATACCCTGGGTTATTATCATCAGGGCGATGCATCGCATGTTACGCTGGCGATTAAAGCGGCATTGGCGGCTCGCGAAAAATGGGCGGCGCTAGATTGGCAGCATAGGGCATCGATATTTTTAAAGGCAGCCGATCTCTTGGCCGGACCATACAGAGCCCGGTTGAATGCGGCCACAATGCTCGGTCAATCCAAAAATGCCTATCAGGCTGAAATTGATGCAGCGTGCGAACTTGCCGACTTTTTTAGGTTTGGTGTTCGGGAGATGACCCGAATGTATGCAATGCAACCCGAATCGGCACGAGGTATTTGGAATTATAATGAATATCGACCGCTCGAAGGTTTTGTGTATGCCTTAACCCCATTTAATTTTACTTCGATTGCCGGAAACCTGCCGGCGGCACCTGCGTTAATGGGCAATGTTGTTGTATGGAAACCTTCCAAAACGGCGGTCTATTCTGCAGCAGTTATTATGGACCTGTTTCGCGAAGCAGGTGTTCCAGATGGGGTTATCAACCTCGTGTTTGTATCTGGACCTGTAAGTGCAGAAACTGTTATGGATCATCCCGATTTCGCTGGAATTCATTTTACTGGCTCAACCGGGGTTTTTCAATCGGTTTGGAAACGGATTGGCGAGAATATTTATAAGTATAAATCGTATCCCCGTATTGTTGGAGAAACCGGAGGTAAGGATTTTATCTTTGCTGATGCAACTGCCGATCGTCAAGCGCTTGCCATTGCCATGGTAAGAGGCGCTTTTGAATATCAGGGCCAAAAATGCTCGGCAGCTTCCAGGGCCTATATTCCACGTTCAATTTGGCCTGATGTCAAGGAACGATTGGGGCGGGAATTGGCGACTGTAAAAATGGGGGCTCCCGAAGATTTCACAAATTTTTTCAATGCAGTGATCGACGAAAGTTCGTTTGATAAACTCAAAGGATCTATAGACAATGCGCGCACTGATAAGGATGCAGAGGTTTTATTTGGCGGCAAATGCGATAAATCTGTCGGCTATTTTATTGAACCTACTGTGATTCTTGCCCATCAACCCCGCTACATAACCATGGAGGAGGAACTCTTCGGGCCAGTGCTTACAGTGTATGTGTACGAAGATGATAAACTCGACGAAACCCTCGATGTTCTTGATACTACATCGATGTATGCACTTACTGGGGCCATTTTCTCTCAAGATCGGTACAACATCGAAAAATATACCGTCAAGCTTCAAAATGCAGCCGGAAACTTCTATATCAACGATAAGCCTACAGGTGCTGTAGTAGGGCAACAACCCTTTGGAGGTGCCCGGGGTTCAGGAACCAACGACAAGGCAGGTTCGTTGTTCAATCTATTGCGCTGGGTGAACATACGGACCATAAAGGAAAACTTTGTTCCACCTCACAATTACACATATCCTAATTTTGCTCCCGACAAGTTGTAAACCATCCTTTGTTTATTAAACGGGAGTTCCAGACGATGGGTCTCCCGTTTTTTATTTACCTTAGCCCAAGGATTTTGATCGTATTTATAACAATTTTATTCCAATGCGAAATTAGTCCCCCTAAGCCTGAGAACTTTATCCTCATTGGTTGAAAAAGCAAAACAACAGGTTAAGATGCTTCATTTACGTTTGCCCAAAATACTCAAGAACAAATATATTGTTGCCTCGTTTCTCTTTTTGGCTTGGCTTCTTGTTTTCGATGAGAATAACCTAATCGCCCACCATCGCAACAAACAACGCTTGGCGGTATTAAAGGAGCAGATGGAGTATTATAAAGAAAAGATTTCAAGTGATAATCGAAAGATCGAGGAGCTTCGGTCTGGGCGTGATAATCTTGAGAAGTATGCCCGAGAAGAGTTTTATATGGCGAAGCCCGATGAGGATGTATTTATTGTGGTAGAAAAATAGCCACAACTTTGTCGTTAAGCAGCATTGCCCCCAAAAGCAACATAATAAGTATAAATTCAACCCACCTTTTACGCCTAATGGTACCCAAAAGGAAGGCTATTAGCATAGCAGAGGGTGCTGCAGCCAGCCATAGCGCAGCGGTTGAACCCCTGCCTACAAAGACTATTATGGGCAGCGTATTGAGCATCATTAAAATGAAGAATTGCTGGTATCTGCGTTGGAGATTTCGCCGTTCCTCGCTAAATCCCCCAATTTTTAGAACGGCCAATAACAAAAGTACAGCAATAAGGCCAAGAAAAATCAATAGGTTGCTGCGAATAAGCATGCCCGGATTGGATTCTGTAATTAGATTGATGTTCAACAGGTTGTTTATTTCCGATGCATTGTTGGAGAGGAAAAGTATGCCTAATAAAAAAAGAGGAGGGATCGTGATTCCAATTAATGGCAACACAAATAGTCGCCATTGCGGCTCTTTTACCAAAACGATTGAGGCCAGCAGCAACAGTGGGACAAAAAACAGCAATTGCGGAAAAATCAGAATTCCCAAACCCAGCACGAATCCTGCGTCGAAGAAGTTTTTTAAAGGGAATCTTGTAAGCGAAGCTTTAAATAACCTAAAAATGGCCATCAGAAAAAACGGCATGGCCATATGAACCGGGTGCAACATTTGCAGATCGGTTAACCCTCCGGCTATGATGACAAATAAGTAGGCTGGCAGGAAGGTTTTTTTTTGCAGGAGCGTAAACCGAGAGTCGAATTGCTGCAATATAAATGCCGATACAAGGGTCAGTACCAAGG
>CAYGIQ010000044.1:0-11058 GCA_964349885.1 uncultured Prolixibacteraceae bacterium
CTTCTCGGCATAGTTGTAGTTTACGCGGCCAAATTGGGAGAACAGCGACCATGAAGAGCGAGAGCCAGAATTGTTTATTCCTTGAAGACCCGTATTGAGCTGCATGTAATTCTCTATAGGAAGAAAGAAATCGGTTCTGGAACCGCCCAAACTGTTAGTGGTATAGTCGATTGCTTCGGTCCCCGCCAGTACCAATAGATTATGGAAATCGCCGAATGTTTTGGCATATTCAATCGTATTGGTCCAGTTCCATTGAAGTGCAAAAGATGCACTTTCACTTAAAGCGTCATAAAGCCCCCGTTCGGCATGGGCGCGCTCCACAAAACCTAGGTCGCGGTTATGATTGGCCGAATAGTTGGTCCCAAACTGAGTTCTGGCCGATAGCCCTGGAAGCAGATTGGCTTTTAACCACATGGTACCGGTTGCGTTCAATGCTTTGCGCCTATCTTCTTTATTGGAATCAAGCACATGCATCGGATTCATGGCATTACCCATTATACCACGGGTTCCAGAATAGTTCCCTGCAATATCGTACACAGGAATCATAGGAGGCATACGGTAAGCCCAAGAGATTGCGGAGCTTTCGCCGTTATCGGTTTGATAACCAAAGTCTTCGCTGAAAGTGACTCCAAGGCGCTCACCAATTTCCAGCCAGTTGCTTACGCTAGAGGTAACGTTCGATTGAAGGTTATAGCGTTTGTAGCCAGTGTGTTTTAGGATGCCCTCTTCGTTTAGAAAGCCAGCCTGAAACGAATACATGGTATTTTGGCTGCCACCCGAAAGATCGAGGGTTACATCCTGGAACTGAGCATTGCGGTCGATCTCCCTCAGCCAGTCGGTTCCGGGAATACTGGTTTTGGCAATAAGATAGGTATCGGTACCATCCTCACGGGTGAGTTTGAAATCGTACAGACTTTCATTAACGGTATTGGCACCTGCCGGACTAACATACACCGGGATGGTAGGTGTGGCGCCAGAGCCGTAAATGCTGCTCGATGGAGCTCGGCCATCATTTTTGGCTTCGAGCCATAGCATCTCGCCATACTCCTGGGTGTTTAGCATACGGAAATAGTTGGAATTCTGGCTGATACCGGATTTCACGTTCACATTTACCTGAGCAGCCTGATTTTTGCGGCCGGTTTTGGTGGTGACCAGAATTACCCCATTGGCAGCCCTGGCACCATAAATTGCCTGAGCAGCGGCATCCTTCAGAATCGAAATCGACTCAATGTTGTTGGGATGTACGGTTCCTCCAGGTACACCATCCACAACCCATAGCGGGTTGTTGTTGTTGATGGTTCCCAAACCGCGGACTCGGATAGAGGCACCCTCCCCTGGAGTATTCGACTCCATTACAGTAACACCAGGAACGCCTCGAAGGGCTTCGGAGGTGTTAACAACCTGCATGGCTTCAATGTTTTCAGCCCTTACGGTGGATACCGCACCGGTAACCTCACCGGCCCTGCGGGTAGCATAGCCAATGGCCACCACCTCGTCGATACCTATGACATCGGTACGCAGGGTAACATTAATTACCGACTGGCCGCCAACGGCGATCTCTTGGGTAACCATACCAATATAAGAGTACACCATCGTCTGGGCATCCGTGGGGATGTTCAGATTATAGGCACCATTGATGTCGGTAAGTGTACCCATGGTGGTACCTCTTACGACAACAGTCACACCCGGAATACCGGATCCGGAATCATCGACAACCTTTCCCGAAAGTTGTCGCTGCTGAGCGTAAGAACTCAGAGAAAACGCCATAATGATGGCTGTCAGCAAACATGATGCAAAGTTATTGCACCACCTCATCTTCAGTTTTTCCATAAAGTTTAGGTTTTAGTATAGTTAATGGATCATCAAAAACGCAGGGATTGAGGCATTACAATGGAAGTGTAAGCGTGTGGAAATAATAATAATAATACTGTATACTGGAGGCACACACCTTGGTTAGAGAGGCGTAATGTTGGTTTAATTAGTTATTTAGTTGGTTCGTTTAATTGCAACGAATATATAAATTCTTGCTTTATCTCCTTCTCTTGAACAGTATTTTTGCTAATAATTTGTTAATTGGCATAAATCGAATTTTTGTATAATGCTCTTTATCAATTATTTGCACCATATTCTTTGAATAAAAAACTACACCATTTTTAAAACCACGTGGGTCCCAATGGATGGGTTAAACCGATTGGAGCTTTGTGCAAATCCATACATTTGTAAGAGAATCGGGGCCTGCAAAGGCTTAGGTTGCGCCGACTGGCGACATTTTGGTGCTGTATGTTGTATGGAATGATGTTAGCGCTTCGTGAAGTCAAATGGATGAAAAGGCAAACTGCTGGAATGTTGGCACGCGAAGCTTTCCATGGGCCACAAAAAGCATTGGGCTGTGCCAACTATATCGCACAACCCAATGAATATTTATTAAGGAAGAGTGAATTGATTATCTGATCACCATATCGTAAGGCATTCGGGCAAGCACGCCACTCATGGCGGCCGATTTTTCGAGATTCTGGTAGTACTCCCAAGCGTCACCGAGCTGATGTTTTAAAAATCGGGTTCGCACATTGTCGCTGCCGGTTTTGAACAGCTGTTGGAAAGGATCTTGCAGTGCTGGAAGATCAACCGTACGATAATTTTCAAGTCCGGCCAGCTCAGCAGCCAGTGCAATCGCATCTTTCAATCCACCGAGTTGGTCGACCAATCCAATGCGCAAAGCATCCTCTCCGGCCCATACACGTCCCTCGGCCACCTGATCGACCTCTGCCTTCTCCATGTTACGTCCCTCGGCTACCCGGGAAATAAAGACATCGTAACCTTCTTCGATATAGTTTTGCATAAGATCGCGCTCAAAGCGTGTCATCGGCCGGGTAAGCGACAAAATATCGGTGTGCTGGTTGGTTTTAACCGCTTCGATGTTGATGCCCATTTTCTTGGTGATCAACTCGCTCGCATTCGGAATCAGGGCAAATATACCTATGGACCCGGTAATGGTTAATGGCGAAGCCACAATCTTGTGGGCCGCACAGGCAATATAATAACCCCCCGAAGCCGCCAGATTGCTCATGGAGGCAACAACCGTTTTCTCCTGGGCTGCTAGCATCACTTCCCGCCAGATAACCTCCGATTCATAAGCACTGCCTCCGGGTGAATCTATTCTCAATACAATGGCCTTAAAGGTGGAGTCGAGCCGAACTTTCCGAATTTCACGAGAGAGCTTCTCTCCGCTGATACCTTCTGAGCCAGAACTGGGCATTCCGATATCTCCGCTGGCATAGATTACGGCAATTTTATTGCGGCTGTAGCCGGATTTGCCCGACGTTTTTTTGACTGGGACCTTGGCATAGTCGGTCACCCCTACGGTAGGAATTCCTTGCCCTGCAGCAGTTCCGGTAATTTCACGCAAATCGTCGAGAACTTCATCCTTGTATTGAAGCGCATCGATCATACCCGCCTGGAGTGCTTTGTCGGCTCTGCGAAGGGTAAGCACCTCATCGGCCAGCAGATTAAGCTGTTCAGCAGAGATACCCCGTTCAGCCGAAACTCCCATAACCATATGCGACCAGAGTGCATTCAGATAGGAAAGGGTCTGCTCCCGGTTTTCGTCGCTCATGTGATCGAGTAAAAACGGTTCAACCGCTGCTTTAAATTTTCCGTGGCGTACCACCTGCATCTCCACTCCCAGTTTTTCGAGGGCATTTTTGAAGAACATGGCCTCGCCCCCAATTCCTCGCCAGTCGATGGTTCCCTGCGGATTCAGTACCACCTTGTCGGCCACTGAGGCAAGATAATACCCCGGTTGACCGAGATTGTCGGCATAGGCATATACTGGTTTATCGCTGCTGTCTCTGAACGAAATTAGGGCGTTGCGGATCTCCTCAACCATAGCTGGTGCGGCGTTTACAGCCGACAAGTCTAGATAAATGCACTTGATCCGATCGTCGTACCTCGCCTGATCAATAGAAGTAAGGATATCGTTTAACCCAATTTTCTTGGATACAAAAAACCCGGGAATTTCAAGGGAAGAAAAAGGATCATTGGGCGCCCGGTCGACTACTTCACCATCGAGCTTGATGGTTAGCATAGAGTTGTTCTGCACCGAAACACTCTTCTCGGTCGATGAAGCCACAATACCAATCAGCATCATCAGAAAGAGAATTCCCAAAAGGGAAGTTACCACAATTCCGGTGATGGTGGCCAATGTAAATTTTAAAAACTGTTTCATTTCAGATTGTTTTTACGTACTGTTCAATTGAAGTCTGCATAGTTTGTTTCCGACATTCATTGCATTCGCCGGGTTCGCTTCTTTGAAGAGCGTTTGCAAGGACTCCGACTCACAATTTGATGATTTAATTGTCATCTTTGACGGGTCGTATATTCGTATCGGCATACAAGCAAACATTACACTCAACAAATGGTTCATCATAAGCTCTTTCTCGGACTTGGAGGAAATACCGGAAATAAACATACTACTTTCTCCGAAACGCTCCGTCTGATTTCTGACAAAGTGGGCAATTTGGTAACGATTTCTCCTCTCTTTGCTACCCCTCCATGGGGTTTCGAGAGCAGCGATATTTTCTGGAATATGGTCGTGCAGGTCGATACCCTCCATTCCCCCGAAGAGGTGCTCCATAGCGTGGAGGAGATAGAAAAACGGTTTGGACGTGTAAGAAAACCTGGGGTTTATCTGTCACGACAAATGGACATCGACATTCTGTTGTTCGACCAAATGATTCTTGACTCCACCAAGCTAACGATTCCCCATCCGCTCATGACTTCCCGTCGTTTTGTTTTGGAGCCGCTTGCCCGTATAGCGCCAGAAGTTGTACACCCGACCACTGGAAACACCATTCGCGAACTGCTCATACGATGCAAAGACGATGCTCAAATTACAGAAATCTCCGACGGTAGCGAATTGATGGTTAACCAAAGATAACGGCAATTGCACAATGGGCAGATTTGGCTGCTTATTGAAGCACAACCATTCCCATGGAACTGGCCACAACTCAGAATTGCTGAAACGCTAATTTTTAGGTACTTTAAAGAGCTCTGCCTCGGTAACCACCTTCACGGTAATACTATCGGATAGCGTGCGACTTACCGCATTGTATGGACCAATTACGATCTCCTGACCGGCTTCAACTCCTTCGAGTATTTCGATAAAGCTTTTATCCTGAATACCACTCTTCACCACCACCTTACGGGCACGGCCATCTACTATGCGAAATACAACCTCTTCTTTATCCTCCTGAGCTGGCTGAGCATCGGTAGCGGCCTCCGCATCACCAGTTTGGGCAATTACACGCGAAGTTACCGACTGCACTGGAACAGACACCACATTGTATCTGGTTCGGGTAAGAATATCAACGGTGGCCGACATGCCCGGCCTAAAGGGGTATCGTATAGACTTGGCAGAGTCAATTAAATCGAGATACGACTCTTGCAGCAATAGAATCTTCACCTCGAAGTTGGTAACCTGATCGGCGGTAACACCAGTCACCTTAGCCGAGTTGGCAATTTCGGTTACCAAACCTTTAAATTTACGGTTCAGATAAGCGTCAACCTGAATCAGCGCAGTATCGCCGAGACTGACCTTTACTATATCGTTTTCGTTTACATCCACCCTAACCTCCATAAGGTCGAGGTTGGCTACCACCATGGTTTCGGTACCTGCATACAATCCGGTTCCAACAACCCGCTCCCCTTTCTCAACATTCAGCCGTGAAATGGTTCCGGCAAGGGGGGAATAAACGCGGGTTTTAGTCAATTGTTCCTGAGCTTCGGCCACATTGGCCTCGGCACTTTTAACCGAATACTCTGCAGCCCTGACTTCGGCCTCTGCTATTCGAATTCCTGCCTGAGCCGTTTCATACTCCGACTGAGGAATGGTTTGGGTAGAAAAGAGTTGCCGCGCTCTGTTGAATGCAAGTTCGCGCTCAATATGTTGTGCTTCGGCCTGCATCAGTCTGGCCTTGGCCGAATTCAGGGCAGCCTCGGCACGGTTGAGCGCTGTTATGTACAAATCGGGTTTAATGACCATTAGAGGATCACCAGGCTTTACCTGATTTCCCTCTTCAACATACAGTTCTATAATTTCACCAGAAACATCGGGACTTATTTTCACCTCCGTTTTAGGTTGTATCTTACCATTGGCTGTAATCTGCTCGGTTATGGTACGCAATTCTGCCTGTTGAGCCAATACACTAATGGTAAGCTCGCTGCCAAACCAGCCCAATTTCTTTCCTGCCACCAACACGGCCACCAAAACTACCAGTGAAACCAACGCCAGGGGCATCAATCTGTTCTTCTTTCTCATTCGTTCAATTGTTTATCTGTTTTCGAACCTCTTATCATGTTTACTACCGGTCGATTTTTAACTGGGGTCTTTCGAACACGGTTTAAAGGCATACCATTGCCTGCCTAAGCAACTCGTGCTATTGGTAGAATATTCCTTTGGAAAATTACAACTCCTCAGGCGTAGGTTCAACAATTTACTACAAGATGTAGAGCAGGAGAAAAAAATGGACAAAACCCAGTGGAAAGCCGGCGAGGGTTTCGGCGAGGGTATGCTTGCGGAGCAGCAGCAGGGCGGAACCCACCACACCCGAAATAAGAACGATGGTTACCAAGAGGGGTAATGGGTTGGCATTTAGCCTAACGGCAATGGCCATTACTGCCCCGAGTGTGCTTCCAAGTGCGGCCATGTGCAAACTAATTCTTCGGTATAGGGATAGAACGACCATGAGCGCCACCAGCAGGGTTCCGGCAAGTAAAAGAATTTTAAACAGATTGTACTGTGGCATCTTGCTGAGCAGGTAGAAGCCCAGGTAGTAGTATAGACTTATAAAGATCATAGCAATTCGGTTGTCCATCATTCCCGGAGCGCTGGGTATCCACTTTTTTCCGAATTCCGAAATCAGAAGGGTTAATGCAGGCAAAACACCGGTGGCAACAAAGACGAC
Source organism: uncultured Prolixibacteraceae bacterium (assembly GCA_964349885.1). Lineage (GTDB taxonomy): Bacteria > Bacteroidota > Bacteroidia > Bacteroidales > Prolixibacteraceae > UBA1413. The sequence continues at coordinate 6,963 of CAYGIQ010000044.1, forward strand.
CAACAGCAGCATTCGTTTGGCAGGCCAAGAGTACATAGCAAAATGAAAACCGGAATAGAGCAGTATAAGGGTTGTATAAGTTGGGATCAGCAGGGGCGATACCACCCAAGAAACCATCCGAGCAAAAAACTTCACCACCATTTTACATCTCCTTCCTCAGGCGGGCAACTGGAATATCAAGTTGCTCGCGGTATTTGGCCACAGTTCTGCGTGCTATATTGTACGACTTCTCCTTCAAAATTTCCGTAAGCCGTTCGTCGGTTAGCGGATGTTGCTTGTCTTCATTTTCGATACACTCCCTAAGAATCGATTTGATTTCGCGGGTTGAGACCTCCTCTCCGGTATCTTTCTGCATCGATTCGGAAAAGAAGTACTTCACCGGATAGATGCCAAAATGGGTCTGAATATATTTGCTGTTCGACACCCTTGAGATGGTCGAAATATCGAACCCTGTAAGTTCTGCAATATCCTTCAGAATCATCGGTTTTAAACGGGTCTCGTCGCCCTCATAAAAGTAAGCCTTCTGAAAGTTGACAATTTCCGACATGGTGATCAGCATGGTTTGTTGCCGTTGGTACAATGCCTCGATAAACCACTTTGCTGAATCGACCTTTTGCTTAACAAATCCGACGGCCTCACGATTGCTTCGGTTGGGGTTGTTTTTATTTTGAACCAGACTCTTCAGCATTTTGAGATAGTCTTCGTTGATTCTCAGTTCCGGCATGTTTCGCTGATTCAGCGACAGTTGAAGTTCTCCATCTACATTGTCGAGTATAAAATCGGGAACGATGTGCTGATTTACCTTGCTCAGCGGGTTGCTGTATGAACTGCCAGGTTTGGGATTAAGTTTCACTATCAGTTCGATAGCCTCCTTAAGTTGCTCATCGCTCATGCCGAGCTTTCGGGTAATTTTGTCGTAATGCTTACGGGCAAATTCATCGAACGTGTTGCGCACTACCGCGAGGGCCCCTTTTTTTACTGGGTGGGTTTTGCGTTCGAGTTGTATTATTAGCGATTCCTGAAGGGTTCGGGCAGCAACGCCCGGTGGATCAAATTCCTGCAGAATTTTAAGTATGGCTTCGAGTTCCTCCTCTGTAGCTTCAATGTTTTGGTTGAACGCAAGATCGTCGCTAATGGAAAGGAGATCGCGTCGCAAATATCCATCCTCGTCGATGTTTCCAATAATGTATTCGGCCAGCATGCGCTGGCGGTCGTTTAAAAAGGCCATTCCCAGCTGTTCCTGCAAAAACTCATGAAAGGTAACTCCTACCGAAAAGGGAACATCTGCCTGTTTATCGTCGGGTGAGTAGTTGTTAACATTGAGTTTGTAGGTGGGAATCTCATCGTCGGCAACATAATCCTCGACCGAAAACTCCTCATCGTCCTTATCGTCGTCCGATCTCAGTTCAGGAGCTTCGTCTTGTCCATCCTCAAAATTCTCATCGCTGTCGAGTTCCAGTACAGGATTCTCCTCCAACTCTTTCTTAATGCGCTGCTCAAGCTGAATAGCGGGGATCTCCAGCAGCTTAATAACCTGAATCTGCTGAGGCGAAAGCTTTTGAAGTAGTTTTTGCTGAAGCGATAACTTTTGTCTCATACCTTATGGGGCGCATTTTCTCAAAAGTAACAAAAATTTCGGCAAGCAGCAGCGCGCTAGAGGTTGTGTACTCTAAAACTCAGCATTCTTGGGAGTACGCGGAAAAGGAATAACATCGCGAATGTTGCCCATTCCGGTAACGAAGAGAATGAAGCGTTCAAAACCGAGTCCAAAACCGCTGTGGGGGACTGTCCCAAACCTTCGGGTATCGAGGAACCAATCCATCTCTTCAACCGGTATATGCATCTCCTGCATTCTGGTAAGGAGTTTTTCGAGATTCTCCTCGCGCTGCGATCCCCCGATAATTTCACCAATCTGAGGGAAAAGCACATCCATAGCCGCAACCGTTTTTTGGTCGTCGTTCTGCTTCATATAAAAAGCTTTGATCTCTTTGGGATAGTTGATCAAAATAACCGGCTTTTTGAAGTGTCTTTCCACAAGATAGCGTTCGTGTTCGCTCTGGAGATCGGTTCCCCACTCAACCGGAAACTGAAACTTCTTCTTTTTGTAATGGTTAGAGTTGCGCAAAATATCAATTGCCTCGGTATAGGTAAGCCGCACGAAATCGTTGTCGGCAACAAATTGCAGTTTCTCGAGCAGGTCCATCGACTGCTGATCGGCGGGTTTGCCCTTTTCCTCCTCTTTCAATCGGTTGGCCAGAAATTTTAAATCATCGGCACAGTGTGATAAAGTATAGCGAATCAGATATTTTAAAAAATCTTCGGCAAGATCCATGTTGTCTTGGAGCTCGTAAAAGGCCATCTCAGGTTCAATCATCCAAAACTCTGCGAGGTGGCGTGAGGTATTCGAATTTTCGGCCCTGAAGGTAGGTCCGAAAGTGTAGATTTCACCTAGGGCTGTGGCACCCAACTCGCCTTCAAGCTGTCCGGATACCGTAAGATTGGTTGCCTTTCCGAAAAAATCCTCTTCGTAATCGACCGTACCCGATTCGGTAAGCGGAGGATTTTTAGCATCGAGCGTTGTTACCCGAAACATCTGCCCTGCACCCTCGGCGTCGGAACCGGTAATAATTGGGGTATGCAGATTATAGAAACCCCGGTCGTTGAAATATTGATGTACCGCAAATGCCACCGCATGCCGTATGCGAAAGATGGCACTAAACGTATTGGTACGGAAGCGCAGGTGCCCATTTTCGCGTAGAAACTCAAGAGAGTGCTTTTTGGGTTGAATGGGATAGGCTTCCGGGTCGGAAAATCCAATAATATCAATGGTTTCGGCATTCAGCTCGAGCGACTGGCCACTGCCCTGCGATGCAACCAGCGTACCGGTGACCCCCAGCGATGCACTGGTGGAGATATCCTTCATAAACTCCTCGCCAAAAAGGGCAGCATCGGCTACTATCTGAAGGTTGTGGATGGTGGATCCGTCGTTCAGGGCAATAAAACTTACATTTTTGCTTCCACGGCGGGTTCTAACCCAACCCTTTACCAAAACGCGCTCTCCGGTAGCACCGTGAGCCAAAATCTCTTTAATCTTCCTGCGTATCATACGTATCGTCAATTTTCGAAGCACACAAAAGTACAATATCCTCTTTATAAACCTTCAACATTGCCCGTCGAACTTAGTCCAAGCTATAGAGTTTTTCCGCGACCAGACCAAACACAATTGTGTTCCACGCGAATATTATACCCATTAAGTCGAATTGATCAATGGCTGAAGCAGTGTGCACCAGCCCGAAGTTTACGAGGTACCATTGCCGTTGATTTGGCAAACTGCCTCCACCCTATTCAACCCATTGAGTGAGGAGACGGGAAGGGGCAGTAGGTTGCCATATGCATTTACCCCGAGCCCAATCATGCCTATTTCCGTCGTGCTAATCGATTAGGGTAACCCATCCGTAGGGATCGGGCTCGTCGCCATACTGAATTGCCCGTAGCTTATCGTAAAGTTTTTTGCTCCAAACACCGGGTTCCGAACCATACAGATATTCGTGTTGCTCGTCGGCATCAAAAATGCGTTTGATGGGCGAAATAACAGCTGCAGTTCCGCATGCTCCCACCTCTTCGAATGAGGAGAGTTCTTGGTAAGCGACTTTGCGCTGCTCCACCTTGAGACCCATATCGGCCGCAAGCTGCATAAGGCTTTTGTTGGTTATTGAAGGTAAAATCGATTCGCTCTCGGGAGTTACATAGGTATTGTTTTTGATGCCAAAAAAATTGGCCGGACCGCACTCATCGAGGTATTTCTTTTCCTTGCTGTCGAGATATAGAACGGCAGAGTATCCATCTTTTTTTGCCTTGTTTCCGGCTACCATACTGGCCGCATAATTACCCCCTACCTTATACCGCCCGGTTCCCTGTGGTGCGGCCCTGTCGTATTGCCGCATAATTACAAGATCGGTTGGATGAAATCCGGCAGGAAAATAGGGCCCAACCGGCATTACAAATACCACAAAAAGATACTCTTCTGAAGGTTTAACCCCAATTTCGGGGCCCGAACCGAAGAGCAGTGGGCGGATATAAAGCGCTGCCTCAGATT
>CAYGIQ010000044.1:11068-17407 GCA_964349885.1 uncultured Prolixibacteraceae bacterium
GGTGGAACATATTCGGCGTTCATTTTAACAGCCAGCCTCACCGCCTTCTCGAAAATATCGGTAGGAAGCCGCTGCATCATGATCCCATCGCTCGACGATTGCATTCGGGCAGCATTGTCGGCAATCCGGAAGATTCTGATCTTTCCATCCTTCCCACGGAAGGCTTTCATTCCCTCAAAGGCCTCCTGCCCATAATGGAGTGACGTGGCGGCCATATGCACACTTAAGAATTCAGATGAACTGATTTCCAGTTCTCCCCATTGGCCATTTCGATAATAGCAGCGAATATTGTAATCGGTTTTACGGTAACCAAATCCCAAGTTTTTCCAATCAATGTTTTCCATATTGCAGCCTCCAGATTGCCGTTTACAAAAGATTATTTAACCACTCAAATTAACGAAAAATTAGCCACACAAAGCCCGACAATTATCAGCTTTGCAAAAATAGACTGCAAGTTAAAGGCCTTATTTTATGAAACGCTCTGTTACATACTTGGCAGTACGCGATAAGTTCAATTCCAGATCAATCGGTATCTGGTGTCTGCAACTTTTCGGGGTAGACTGGCAGTGCGTCCTTCCGAAGAAGCCATAAAAAATTGATTCATTAAGCGCCATGGGGCAGCATGTTGGAAAGCTTGGATAAGGAAGTTGGGAATCAATAACCCCTTCGCATCCAGATCCGAATAAAAAAGAGCAGGGCCGCCAGCACCAACACTACAAAGGTGAGCAATGGAGACACCACCAGGGTGGAGGTAAAGTGGTTGACTACCATTAACCCCAGCAGCAGGGTTAAAAACAAATAGATACCGTTTACAATTCGTTTTGCCATTTGAAGTATGTAGTTTTAATATTCGACCTTTACGAAATAGCCATTGTGTTTTCTTACGTTCAATACCTGTCCGTCGTCAAATATGAGGTATTGCCCTTTGATACCCTTTAGCACCCCTTCGATAATCGATGATTTATCGAACGAAAGTGAGGTCACTTTTTGCGGGTAATCGACCACAGGATATTCCAATGTATGGGGAGGAATCTGATAGGCTGCGTATTTGAGCAACTCAGGGGTGAGCAAATCGAGGGCCTTATCCCTTTCAACCAAAAGATCTACCTCTATCAGTTTGTTTTGAAGCATCTCCCTCCAGTTGGTTTTATCGGTATAAAACTGCTTGAGCCATACCTCCATTACTCCGGCAATATGCCGGTTGGGTGTTATGGCAATTGCTATGGCCGACGAAGCCCCTTGATCAATCCATCGAACGGGGATCTGATGATGCCTTGTAACCCCCACTTTTAGATCTGAAGAAGCTGCTAGGTATACGATGTGATCGATTAAATCGTGTTCTTCTGCCCACGCCATGTCGCGCGCAATTCCCAGATGGGCCTTGCTCAGCTCGGGCCGCATTACCGATTCGCTGGTTTCGGGGGCCGTTTGCAAACAGTTGTAACAATAGCCCTGAGAGAAGGAAGTTTTGGTAAGCTTTCCACATCCGATGCAGTTGATCTGTCCGTTAAATTCCAACGTAAGTTTCTTTCCCAACAGCGGATTCAGGGGGAGCAACGAACTACCTACGGGCAGGCTATATTGCACCGGATTTCCGGCTTCGCTTTTCATCTTCAACAGGTTGCCTTCGAGCATCATGGCCATGTGGTTTTAGGGTCGTAATTACAAATTCGTATCGTTGGCAATACCTAAAATTCCAAGGTAGAGCAATTTGGCAGCATCTTCCATAATTTCCGGAGTAAGGCCGTTGATGTTGTCGAGCGGATGGTGGTAATAGACCGGCTTAACACTTCCGGTGGTGTAAAGACCAATGACTGGATAACCGGCCCTTTCGAACACAGCCCCATCGGTGCGGGGCCGACCAAACAGAGGTCGGGCTTTGGAGGCAGTCAACGAACGGTGCAGGTACGTCTGATTGCCGCTTTCGAAATGTTGCAGAAGTGCTGGGTAGCTTTGAGCTCCGGCAAGATGAAATCCGGTGCCATTGCCTACCATATCGAGATTGACCATTAGGCGGGTTTTTGCTTTTTCCCATAGGGGCTGATCAACCGCCAGGGAGCTTCCGTAAAGGCCACACTCTTCTCCTCCAAAAAAGAGGAAGATGACTGTTCTGCCGGGCCTTATTTCAGACAATGCAAGGGCTTTGGCCGCAGCCATAATATCGGCCACGCCTGAAGCATTGTCGAGTGCACCGGGAAAAACCATACCCGGACTGCCAACGCCATCGAGATGGGCACCAACAATGATGGCCTCCTTTTTAAGCAGTGGATCGGCACCTTCAATAATTCCTACTACGTTGCACGACAGGGTATTCGGATAGTGGCGGGTGGAGGCAGTGATGCTTACCGAGCGCTGTAAAGGGAACGACTGCGGAGCGAATTGAGAGACAATGGTGCTTTTTAGATCAGAAAACTTCTTTCCAGAGGTATTCAGCAGTTCCTGGGCGGCCTCTTCACTGATGTGGGCATAAACAAACCCATCGATGTGAGAGGTATTGGGATTGGCCACCAAGCCCACATAGAGCAGTCCGGTAGCCCCCAGTTCGTGCGCCCTTTGAAACTTATATCGGTGATAGCTGTAAGGTTCCCAATGAGAGAGCATGGAATCGTTTTGGTTGTAGGGGACACCAGCCTCAATCATAACAATCTTATTTCGGACATCGATGCCGGCATAATCATCGTACCCCAACTCAGGTGCAGTAATCCCAAACCCGGCATACACCACCTCGCCGGCAATATGGCCAGAAGCGGAATTGGACCCTGGGTAGAAGTCATCGGGAAATGTAAGTTCGCGTGGAGCCAACCCTGAACCGGTAGGCGGAAAGAGGGCAACCGCACCGGGCTCCAGAACTTCAGTCCATGCATTCGGAAACCACTGAAAATAGCTGGAATCGCCCACTCCCGGCTGTAGCCCCCACGATTCGAGATGGCCGGCAACCCACTTGGCCGCCTCCAGGTATTCGGGCGAACCCGACATCCGACCTTTGTAGTCGTCGGCACTTAGCTGGGTGGCATAGTCGAGTAAATCGTGGCTCGTAATGGCGTGAAACACCTTTAAGTCAACCGCAGGCTGGGCATTCGCAATTCCACCTATTTGCAGCATTGCAAACAACAGCAGGCAAATAAAAACCATCTTTTTGAAAAATGACATTACGCAGAGATTTGATCGTTTGATTTGAACATCTTGATACAACACCTTTATTTCCGGATAATTCGGATGATGGACAACAATACATCGGCAAAAACAATTTTTGGGTTACCGTTGCGGCTTATATGCAGGTGTCCGGTTTCGAACAGTTCGTTAAAAAGGGATACGTTTCGCTCATTGATGTAGGGTGAAAACTTCTCCCCAAATTCTGATTCAGATTTATTGAGGCTTACCAGAGCAGGGTTCTGTAGATTAAGCATAAAGAATTCGCGTGTCATCACCATAGCATACTGAAAGAACTCCTTTTGTCGCTCCCTTCCAATCGATGCAAGCTCCTCGGCAAGATCGAGCAGTTCAGGAATCACGGCACTGTTCTTATTGGCCACGAAGGCCTTGCGCATGATGGTTTGAAACACCTCGAAGAAATATTGCTTGTCTTCGCCGGGCTTGGCAAACTCAAGAGCCCGCAGATAATCACCCCGGCCATGCCTGACCATGCCTGCCACCAGAGAAGGATCGTATATCCCTTCGGCCATAAGAGAACCCTGAAGGTCGTTGTCGGCAATTCGGGGAATGGCAATCAGCTGCGTCCGGGAGCGAATGGTTACGAGTATCTCAGCTTCATTGTCGGTTACCAGCAGCAAAAGGGTATTGGGCGAAGGTTCCTCTATAAGCTTCAACAATTTATTGGCACAGGCTATGTTCATCTTTTCGGGCAACCAGATGACCATAATTTTGTACTCCGACTCGAAAGGCTTGCTGTTCAGTTTTTTGATAATGGCCTCGCTTTCGTGAGCATATATGGTCAACTGAGCATTCTCTGCACCAAGCGTTGCTCCCCATTGTTGCAACCCGAAGTAAGACGAGATCAGCAACTGCTCTCTCCATTGGGGAAGGAATTCGTCGCAATAAACAAGTTTTGCAGACCCTGAGGGTTTGAAAATGGGAAATACAAAGTGGAGATCGGGATGGGCCAACTTGGTGTATTTGCGGCACGAAGGACACGTACCACAACTATCGGATTCGCTGCGTTCGGTGCAGGAGATGTACCGGGCATAGGCAATTGCCAACCCAAGCTTTCCGCTTCCTGCGGATCCAGAGAAGAGTTGAGCATGCCCCATGCGCCGTTCGGATACCGTATTGATGAGTCGCTCTTTAACCAGTTGCTGACCAATTACATCTTTGAAAAACATAATGTTAACACATTTTAAGCCCCAAAACCAACCACAATGCAGGGTATGACAGCCAAATGTACGTCAATTTTTTTAATCCGGTTTTGCACAAAGGCCCACTCAGTTTGGGAAGCTTGCCGATACAAGAGCGTCCAATGGCCAAGCCTGTCCGGTATTATATCAATATTAAATTGCGGCACCACTGTTAAGCATGGCCGGCGTGTCGTCGGATAATTTGTATCTTTGATTCAGCAAATTCATTAAATACTAAATTGTTATGAAGACCATACCAACTTACAACTTTACCGGTAAAAAAGCATTGATCCGCGTTGATTTCAATGTTCCGCTAAACGAAAACTTCGAAGTAACCGACGATACCCGGATTCGGGCTGCCATTCCTACCATCAAAAAAGTAATAGAGGGCGGAGGCTCTCCGATAATAATGTCGCACTTTGGGCGCCCCAAGGAAGGTCCCAACGACAAATACTCCATGCGGCACCTTGTTGCTCCTTTCAGCAAGCTACTCGGCACGGCGGTAAAACTTGCGCCCGACTGTGTTGGACCTGAAGTTCAGGCCATGGTTCAGGCCCTGAAACCCGGCGAAGTGCTTTTGCTCGAAAATTTGCGCTTTCACAAAGGTGAAGAAAAAGGCGATGTAGAATTTGCCCGCCAGTTGGCTGCCAACGGAGATTGCTGGATCAACGACGCATTTGGAACCGCTCACCGGGCCCATGCCTCTACCGCAGTAATTGCACAGTTCTTTCCCAACGATAAAATGTTTGGTTTTCTCATCCAGAGCGAAGTTGAAAGCTTGAACAAAGTATTGAAGAATCCGCAGCGCCCGCTGACAGCCATAATGGGTGGTGCCAAGGTTTCGTCGAAAATTACCATCATCGAAAATTTGCTCGACAAGGTAGACAACCTGATCCTGGGCGGTGGAATGACCTTTACCTTCATAAAAGCGAGGGGTGGTAACATAGGTACTTCAATTTGTGAAGATGATTTTTTGGATATGGCCCGCAATATTGAAAAAATTGCCGCCGAAAAAGGAGTTAAGCTCTATGTGGCTTCCGATGTTGTAGCGGCTGATGCTTTCGATCCGAATGCCAACACTCAGGTGGTGGCCTCGAATCTGATTCCTGATGACTGGATGGGCATGGATGCAGGACCGGAAACCCTTAAAAGCTTTATTGAGGTTATTGAGAACTCGGGAACCATTTTGTGGAACGGACCGGTAGGTGTGTTCGAAATGGAGAAATTTGCGAATGGGTCCATTGCGGTGGGCAATGCCATTGTAAAAGCTACTTCAAAAGGCGCTTTTTCACTCGTTGGTGGTGGCGATTCGGTGGCATGTGTCAACCAATTCGGACTGGCCGATGGAGTTTCATATATCTCAACAGCAGGAGGAGCCATGTTGGAGTATCTCGAGGGTAAAACCCTTCCGGGCGTAGCAGCTGTTTTGGAATAAACATTCCTTACCCAATATAAAAAGGGATGCCCCAGGGTTTCCCTTTTTTTTTGACTCAAAATGCCATTTTCATCGCCAATCGGTTATCTTCAAAAAGTTGAAAATGGCCATGCAACAACCAACCCCTCGATATTTTTGTTATACTTACATTGTAAACAATTAAAATCCAGAATCGATGAATTGTATTCTCAACGTAGGAAGAGTTGACAGGATTGTCAGAATTGTAGCCGGATTGGCCATTGCCATCGCCGGAGTTGTGTTTTCGAGTTGGTGGGGCATTATCGGAATTGTGCCCCTTGCTACAGGATTAATGGGCAGCTGCCCTGCCTATTCCGTTTTCAAAATTGACACGAACCAAAAAAACTGAGGAGGCTTGGGCTTGTAGGTATTAAAACGACAAAAACAGACACTGGTAGTAGATCTTTGTAATTGTTTTAATATTATTATTGGGTGTTTTTAAATATTTTAATATCTAAGTCAATCTTATTTATATTTTATTTGAAACAGTGGTTTTTCTTGCAGAAAATGGGAAACCATTTACATTTGCAATAC
>CAYGIQ010000045.1:0-15232 GCA_964349885.1 uncultured Prolixibacteraceae bacterium
GTTTAAATGCCTTTAGAAACTCATCTGTTTTGCCCTGCACAGAGGCATCGACCAATACCGAATTGTCACCATTTAGGATAAGAACCGGAGCAGTTAGACCGATTTGCAGTTGAATTATCCTGGGCTTTGCCATACCTTTTGAAGAAGATTAAAAACAAAGGTATAAAAAGCAAGGCATCCATAACACCAACAACCACCGAAATCGATCGCTGCTCTTGATCAGAATCATTCGGTATAGGCTACCCTTCTAGAATTTGTCTGAAGTCGATAAATTAGAAAACTATTGCCGAATCTATCAAAACTATAAAAGTATCTCTATTTTTGCTGACTGAAACATCAAATTTGCCATGTTAGACAAAATCAGGCTATTAACCGAGGAGATTGCTGCATTGGAGGCCACCAACAAGGAGGTAGCAGAGGAGCTTAGAATTCACTATTTAAGTAAAAAGGGAGTTGTAAGTCAGCTATTTAACCAGTTTAAGGATGTTGAGTCCAGTCTGAAAAAAGAGGTTGGTAAAGCCTTAAACGATTTAAAAACCGTTGCTCACGAAAAGATAAACCAACTTAAGGAGCAGTTTGAATTTGCAGAAGAGGAGCGACAAGCGATTGATTTAACCCTACCGGGCGATGCCATAGGTATTGGGGCCAGACATCCATTGGCCGTGGTAAGAAACCGGATTGTCGATATTTTTGCCCGCCTCGGTTTTAGTGTGGCCGAAGGTCCGGAGATTGAAGACGATTGGCATGTATTTTCGGCGCTCAACTTCCCGCCAGAGCACCCAGCCCGCGACATGCAAGATACTTTTTTCATCGAAAAGAATCCCGATGTACTTTTGCGAACCCACACATCCAGTGTCCAGATTAGGGTAATGGAGCGTACCCAACCCCCAATAAGGGCAATTTTCCCAGGAAGGGTTTTTAGAAACGAGGCCATTTCTGCTCGCTCACACTGTATTTTTCACCAAGTGGAAGGGCTCTACGTTGACCAGAACGTTTCTTTCGCCGATTTAAAGCAAACCCTGTTGTATTTTGCCAAGGAGTTGTTTGGCGAAGAGACCAAGATCAGGCTCAGACCCTCCTATTTTCCGTTTACTGAACCATCGGCCGAGATGGACGTAAGTTGCTCCATTTGCGGAGGCGAGGGATGTAATGTTTGCAAACATTCTGGATGGCTTGAAATATTGGGCTGTGGAATGGTAGATCCCAATGTTTTAGAATCCTGTAACATAGACAGCCACAAGTATACAGGTTTTGCCTTTGGTATGGGCATAGAACGCATTACGATGTTGCTCTATGGCATTAAAGACATCCGCCTCTATTTTGAAAACGATGTTCGGTTCTTGCGACAGTTTACCTCTGCCTACTAAATTTTAGTTGGCCGAGATTACAGTCCCTGGCCTAAAATGGGCGGCAAACACTGTGGGTTGATTGATTATTTCCCGTGCCCGCTGTATGTTGCTGTCGGAAGCAATAGAAGCCCTTATCGCACCTTTCTGAAAGTAGTATCTGCCAACAATCTCGTCGCGCAACAACTGACGAATCTCGTCGCTGAAAATCCGAATGTCCTTCTCGAAGTCGGGCTTTAGCTTAGTTTCGAGGGCCTTGAACTCTTCCATGGCCAACTCGAAATACTTCTCTCCTCTTGCGGTCTTTACCAATTCGGCAAATGCCATTTCTGTTTCAGAATCGTAGCGAAAATCGGTCTGTTTCACATAGCCGATAAATTCATTGAAAAGCAGGTCGTCGACGATAAATTGTTCGGGTGCCGGAATCGAAGCGGTTTTGGCGGCATAGTGGGTAGCAAAATCAAAAATATGGAATCGGGTAATGAGTTCAATTGCCAGCGTGCTTAACACATCGCTGTCCACTTTTATATCGGGTACTACCCCACCGCCATCGTAAACCTTACGTCCGATGCGGGTCGAAAATTGGGTTGTAAGCGAGTCGGGCACTATTCCCACACTGCCATCCTCGTTTTGACTGGAGTAGTCGAGTGCCTGAATACAGCGTCCGCTGGGAATATAGTATTTAGCCGTAGTAACTTTCAGTTTGGCATTGTAGCTAAGGTCACGGGTAGTCTGAACCAGTCCCTTTCCAAAACTACGGTTCCCAATAACAAGCCCGCGATCGAGATCCTGCATGGCCCCTGCAATGATTTCGGATGCAGAAGCCGAAGCTCGGTTAATCAGAACCGCTATCCGGATGGTGGTATCAATTGGATTTTGCAATGCCCGGTAGGTGTTGTCCCACTCCTTAACTTTACCCCGTGTGCTTACAATTTCGGTTCCTCGGGCAACAAAAAGGTTCATAATCTTAACCGACTCAAGAAGCAAGCCGCCAGGATTCGAGCGAAGATCGAGCACCAACGATTCGGGGTTGTGCTGTTCCTTCATTTCAAGGAAGGCCCTCTTAACATCTTCGCTGCAGTTTTGAGTAAAATTAGAAAGTCGAATGTAAGCTGTTTTTTCATCGAGCATGCCGTAATAGGGAACAGCATCGATCGAAATTTTTTCGCGCACAACATCCAATTCAAAAATCCGGTTTTCGGTAGGGCGATTAATTTTAATCTTAACCGGAATCATAGCGGGACCTTTCAAAAGATTGCTCACATCCTCGGTTGTCATAGATGATGTAGCTTTGCCCTCGACCTCGAGAAGAATGTCGCCTGCTTTAAGCCCAGACTTCTGAGCAGGAAACCCTTCGTAAGGTTCAGCAATTATGATGTTGTCGCGACGCTTGCTGATGATGGCACCAATACCGGCATATTCGCCGGTAGTCATAAATCTGAAATCCTCTACATCGGCTTCAGAGATATAGTTGGTATAAGGATCGAGAGACTCCAGCATTTTGTCGATACTGGTTTTTACCAGCTTATTGGGATTGACCTCATCGACATAAAAAGCGTTTAATTCACGAAACAGGGTATAGTAAATGTCGAGGTTCTTGGCAATTTCAAAATTTTTATTGTCGTGTGTAAAGCTGTAGAAGGTTAGCGCAGCTGCAACTACAACCACCGACCCGATTAAATATCTCTTAATTCTCATCATTTTACGCAATTAAAACTTTAGCAAAACTAACAATTCTTGGTCATAATTGTGAAATCATACCTGACTGACCAAAACCAAGGTGGTTGGTGCAAAACCGGTGCCAAAGGGTAATATGATGTTCAAAAGGAAGCCGCCTAATGGCTTGTCTGCGCGTTAACCACAATAAAGTCGCGGTGAGCTTTCACCAGATGTACCGAATGCAACAACAGATTTTTGGTTTCGGTTACCGAATTAAAAAAGAGAATCGAATTGCGGGTATTGACTTCCTGGTTGCGTATGCGGCGGATTTGTTCTTTTTCGATCTCCTGCAGGCGAGTGGTAATTTGTACCCGCTTATCGATGAGCTCTTTCAATCCGTCGAAACGGCTATCTTTTACAATATGTAGGGCAAAATTGTAAAATTCATCCATATCGGAAAGCAGATTTCGAATTTCATCGGCCTGATGTGTATTGAACGGTTTGTGTTGATTTTCGAGATGTTCGGCAAGCGGTTCTGAAATATTCCCCAGCGAATGAGCCATTTCGCGCTGGTAGTCAACTACCTGCACGTAAAAATGGCCTGCATCAATGTCCTCCCGTATCATTCGGGAAATGGTATCGAGCAGTTTGTTTTTCTGTTTTTTCGTTTTCTGATTCAAGAGATTCTTTAAGACGATGGCCTCTTTCAGACTTTGCCGATCGTCGCGAAGAAATCCGTCGATGGCAAGGGAGAAAATTTTATTGGCAAAAAGTAAGGTTTTAAGGGTCTGTTTTTTAGACTTTCCTGCAGCCTTCTCTGTTTGATCGAGCTCTATTAAAAAATCCTCTTCCTCATCATTCCGTCTTGATTTCTTGCGGAAGAACAGGTGGGTTCTGGCAGCCAAACCAGCAGCGATCAGCATAAAGAGGATTACCACCGGCATCCCCCCGGCACTTATAAGCCAGGCAATAAGCGCAGCAATGGTAAAGGCAACAATGGCCGTAATAAACCACCCCCCAATAACAGCCGCAACTCCGGAAACCCTGTAAACAGCACTTTCACGATCCCAGGCTCTGTCGGCCAGCGATGTGCCCATAGCTACCATAAAGGTAACATAGGTAGTTGATAGGGGAAGTTTAAGCGAAGTACCAAAAGCAATGAGGACACTCGCCACCATAAGATTAACCGAGGCCCTGAGTTTATCGAAAGCTGCTGCATTTTCTAATACTCCATAGCCCGTCGGCTGATCGTTAAAGCGTTTGTGTATGAACTTTTGAATCCTCTCTGGAACCATACGTGTGATCCGTCGGTTCATATTAAGGCTGTTGCGAACAATCATTCTTGCCAGAAGTGAGGATCCAAACCGTTCATCACCTTCTCTTTGCCGCGAAAGATTAATTTCGGTTTCAGTAACCATTCGGGCTTTTCGACTGGTGATCAGGGTTACGATCATAATCAGTCCGGATAGCACCAATAGCATAAATGGAGTAGACACTTCACCTTGCAGTAGCTCCATGGTGAAAGTATCGGCATTGGTGCCACCTGCTTCCATCCAAGCAAGAAATGATTTGTAACCTGCTATGGGCACGCCAATAAAGTTTACCAGATCGTTTCCGGCAAAAGCCATTGCAAGGGCAAAAGTGCCCGCCAGAACCACCACCTTAAGAATATCGATCTTAAAAGCCCACCACAATAATTGCAGTACAATGGCCGACACAATAAAACTGCCGGCAAGAATGGTCAGGGAATGCGTCGATACCCATTCTGATAGCATAGCAGAGGAGCCTATCGACAAATTGGCCAGAACAGAGCCGTCGATTCCTTTAATCAACAGGAAATAGACAATAATGCTCACTGCAAAACCAGCAAAAACAGCTCCCCAGAAACGCATTTTTGATTCATACCGGAAGGTAAAGAACAAGCGCACTAGAAATTGGACAAGAGCCCCAATGCTAAATGCTATGACCACCGACAGCAGTATGCCAAAAATGATGGCCAATGCCTTTCCTGAATTTATGTAGAGTGCAAGGTCGGCAACCGAACCGCCCAGAAGCTTAATTTTAACCAAGGCCACGGCCACAGCAGCGCCCAATAATTCAAATACAATCGACACGGTGGTGGAGGTTGGCAGTCCGAGGGAATTAAAGGTATCGAGCAGTATGATATCGGTAATCATTACCGCCAGAAATATGACCATAATCTCGGAAAAAGCCAGCATTTCTGGATGAAATACTCCCTTTCGGGCTACCTCCATCATACCCGACGAGAAGGTCGTTCCAACCATAATTCCAGCAGCAGCTACGAAAAATATTTGCCACTTGGGTGCAGCTTTCGAACCGAATGCTGCATTGAGAAAATTTACGGCATCGTTGCTTACGCCAACAACAAGGTCGGAAGCAGCAAGGGCAAAAAGTAGGATTACTATTATCAGATAGTAATTTTCCATACGCTTTTTATGAATCGTATGCAAAAGTACGCAGAGGATTTTTGGGGGCACCCCATTCGCTCATTATTAAAACATTAATTGTACATAAAATTACTGTTAATCAGCGTTTAATAATAATTGTCTACATTTGGCCAAGAACCGTTTCAGCAGCAATGCCGCTTCATTGGCTTGGTTTCGGTTCGAAAAAGTTCAGCAAAATGACTGTGTTATGAAACCCTTTTCAACCCGTCAGCTTACCTTTTATATATCAGGAATTCTAAGCATTCTGATGGCGTTTCTTATGTTGCTTAACTATTATGTGAGCGACAACTTCTTTACCATTCTGTTGTTTGCCTTTCTCTTTCTGGGGAGCTCCTACCTGATTCTGAGAATCTTTCTCAACAAGTTCATAACCGACAAAATTAAACCGGTTTACAAAACCATTCGCGATTTGCCGGTGAGCAGTAAAAAACTCGATGCGCGCAAATTTTTACAAACCATCTCCCTTTCCGATGTACGCGAAGAGGTTGAAGAGTGGGCAAAAACCCAGACCGAGGAGATTGAACGCCTGAAAGATCTGGAGCGCTACCGTAAGGAATTTGTGGGCAATGTATCACACGAACTAAAAACCCCCATATTCAACATTCAGGGCTATATCTTAACACTACTAGAGGGAGGTCTCGACGATCCTAAAATAAACAAACTTTATCTGCAACGAACTGAAAAAAGCATCGACAGAATGATTTCGATTGTAGAAGATCTTGAGTCGATTACCAAGTTAGAGGCAGGGGAGTTAAAACTTATTATGGAGAATTTCGATATTGTAAGGCTCGTGGAGGAGGTTTTCGATATGCAACAGATGTTGGCACTGGAGCGGAAAATTTCGCTCACCATAACGCAACGCCCCGATCGCCCGGTAATGGTAAAAGCCGATAAAAAACGAATCACCGAAGTTGTTAGTAACCTCATCAACAATGGAATTAAATATAATCGACAGAAAGGTGAAGTGAGAATTTCCTTTTATGATATCGAAGATCATATTATGCTTGAAGTGGCTGACAGCGGATTTGGTATCGAGAAAAAAGATCTCCCCAGGGTGTTCGAAAGGTTTTTTAGGGTCGACAAATCAAGATCGAGAGAACAAGGTGGCACGGGGTTGGGGCTTTCCATTGTCAAACACATCATTGAAGCCCACGACCAGACCATAAACGTTAAAAGTGTAGTAGACGAAGGGACTACCTTTACTTTTACCCTTGAAAAAGCTGCCAGGGATAACCTCTTTCCGGTGAGGTAATAAAGATTGATTAACTTTGAGGGAGGAAATACTGCCTAGGCTTCCAAAATACAATAAACAAAATTCAGGTATGAGCGACAACCAATTCAAGATTTTGCTGGTCGACGATGAGATTGACATCCTCGAATTCATCAGTTATAATCTTAAAAAAGAAGGATTTAAGGTATACACTGCCAGCAATGGAGTTGAGGCAATTGCCATTGCCGAGAAAAGACAACCCCATCTGATTCTGCTTGATGTTATGATGCCTGAAATGGACGGTATTGCTGCATGCGAGGAGATACGGCGTATCCCAAGCCTGAGCAATACATTGGTAGCCTTTCTTACAGCCAGAGGTGAAGATTACTCTCAGATTGCAGGATTTGAAGCGGGTGCAGACGACTATATCACCAAGCCCATTCGCCCGAAGGTACTGATTAGCCGTGTGAAGGCGTTGCTGAAACGCTTTTCTACGGGTATTGCAGAAACTCCTGAGCCCATCAATACCCACACAATGACAATTGGCGATCTGGTGATCGACAAAGAAAGGTACCTCATCCGTTTGGGCAAGGAGGAGATGGTTCTTCCGCGCAAGGAGTTTGAGCTGCTCTCGTTGCTGGTGAGCAAGCCGGGTAAAGTATTTACCCGCGAAGAGATCTATTTTTCGGTGTGGGGCGATAATGTTGTAGTGGGAGATCGCACCATTGATGTACACATCAGAAAATTGCGCGAAAAAATTGGCAACGACCATATCAAAACCCTCAAAGGAATAGGTTATAAATATGTAGAATAGCCTCCTGCCGAAATGCACCGATTGAGGGGCTTTTGGTAGGATTTTTGTTGTTTTTGGCAAATATTGCCGGTTGGTCAATAACAGAACGATCGATGAAACGAGCATGGCACCATGGACCACACAACGAGAATTGTTGAACGCATGCGGTTTTCTTTTTATACCCTGGTAAACAAACAATTATATACAATGAAATTAAATTTAACAGCAGTTCTCCTCCTTCTGTTCACCATTTCCTGTTCGAACCAGGGAAAGCAGTTTATGCATAAAAACATTACCGGAAAAGCAGGTGAAGTAGTTGTGGTTATCTCCAAGGCGGCCTGGGAGGCGGAGCCAGGAGAATCGATCAGGCAAACCCTTGCCCAACCGCAACTTGCACTGCCTCAAGACGAACCTTTGTTTGACCTCATTTCGGTTCCGCAAGAGGCTTTTCGGGAAATCTTTCAGAGCACCCGAAACATTATCCAAACCCGAATTTCGTCGGTTACCGAAGAACCCGGAGTGTTTTTCAAAGAGAATATTTGGGCCTATCCTCAGGCTGTTGTAGAGATTAATGCCAGAGATTTTCAGGAGTTCACGCAGTTGTTTAATCAATACTCCGACCGGATAACTGGATTTTTACTAAAAGCCGAAAGAGACCGGTTGGCCAACAATTACCGCGAATACCACGATAAAGGTGTACGCTCAACCCTTGATACCAAATACGACATCCTGTTAAACGTTCCTCCGGGATTTCAGATAACGCAGGAGAAATCAAATTTTGTTTGGTTGCGCTACGAAACCCCAGAAATATCACAAGCTCTGCTTTTGTACTGGTTTCCTTACACGTCAGACAGCACATTTACCTTCGACTATTTGTTGCAGAAACGCGACAGTATTCTGCGTGCCAACGTGCCAGGTCCGCTTCCCGGAAGCTGGATGACAACTGAGCGTCGCATTGCACCTCTTTTTCAGATTGTTCAGCACAACGGCAACTATGCCGCCGATTTGCGGGGTTTATGGCGCGTTGAAAATGATTTCATGGGCGGTCCTTTTGTGATGCTTGCCGAGCTCGATGCCTTTCGCCAGAGGATTGTTGTAGCCGATGGCTATGTATACGCCCCAAGTAAGGACAAGCGAAATTTTATTCGGCAGATGGAAGCCATGGTATACTCTATGCGCTTCAACGACCAGGATCAAAACAACCGATTAAACCAGCAAGCCCAAATGGGCAATTGAAATCGCAGCCGACTTGATACACGAAGGTTTTTTTTATACCTTTCCTTTTCAATTTTGGCGGTTTGTTAATTCAACTGTGCCCTACCCAACAATCGTTTTTTTATCGACCGATTATTGGCAGTTTTCCTTGCTGGGTAATGGTTCAATTTTCGGCCTTTTGATTGGCTTATCCGATAATAACGCATACTAAACCTTAGAATCAAACTTTAAACCGATGAGAAAATTTTGCTTCCTTTTCATTGCTCTAGCCCTACTGGCCTCAAGTTCTATTGGGCAAAATTCAAAAATTAACATGGTGGTAATTGGCGCGCATCCCGACGATTGCGACATTAAAGCAGGAGGTACTGCAGCGCTGATGTCGAAGTTGGGACACAACGTGCTGTTTGTTTCGGTAACCAACGGCGATGCAGGTCACCACGAAATGGGTGGTGGCGCTCTTGCCCGTCGTCGGATGGCCGAATCGGACGAGGCCGGAAGAAGGCTTGGCATAACCTACGTTGTACTTGACCACCACGATGGAGAATTAATGCCCTCTTTAAACATCCGGCTTGAACTCATCCGGCTCATTCGAAACTGGAACGCCGATGTTGTTATCAGCCATCGCCCAAACGATTATCACCCCGATCACCGCAATGCCTCCACGCTGGTGCAGGATGCTGCTTACATGGTAATAGTGCCCAATGTGGCACCCGACACCAACCCCCTCCAGAGAAATCCGGTTTTTCTTTACATGGAGGATCGGTTTCAAAGGCCAAACCCATTTAGACCCGATATTGCAATTGATGTGACAGAAGTTTTCGATCAGAAAATTTATGGGATGGCGGCTCATGAATCGCAGTTTTTTGAGTGGTTACCTTGGACCAATGGCCGGTTGCAGGAAGTGCCAAAAGGAGCAGCTGAACGTTTGGAATACCTTAAAAGTGCGCGTTATTTCGGCATATCCCCAAAGGTTAGAGAGCCCCTCAGAAAATGGTATGGTGATACCAAGGCAGCCGCAGCTAATTCGGCCGAAGCATTCGAAGTGTGCGAGTATGGTCGTCAGCCATCTGACGATGAGATCAGGCGTATTTTCCCAATGCTAAAACCATAAAAAATCTGCTTCCGGATACTTGCATAGCTGACCGTTACTATGCGCTAACCGGAAGCAGACAGCCAATGCTGGCATACCCTTACGTATGCTTTTTTTACTTCTGAGGCACAAAAATTACATCAATGATGTTGGGGCTGTGAAAATAGCGTTTTGCATAGGCATGCAAATCGCTCAGGGTTAAATTTGCCAGGACATCTTCGTAATTAGCAGGATCATCGCTATTGATGTTATGCAAATAAAAGCCGTTTAGCACACTTAGCCAATAGCTGTTATTGGCTTTGGCTTGTTCGCGCTCCTTCTCCATGTTTTTCACCACCTTGTCGAAATCGTCAAAGCGGGGTCCCTTTTCCACCAGTTGATCAATTTCGCGGTAGAGAATAGATTTCAAATATTCTGCTCGTTCCGGATCGGTATCAAAACTCATCTGAAGGGTTTTCGATTCTATGGGGAAAAATTGGGTTTGCAGAGAAACCCCCACGCCATAAGTGCCTCCCTCCTTCTCGCGGATCTCCTCGGTATAACGGATTCGCAAAATACCTCTCAGCACTTCAGCCATCAAGTTTTCAGCGGGGAGATAGGGATCGTCGTTGTTGAACATTACCACTACGTTGGCCTTCTCGGTCTGCAATACAACGGGTATCTGCTTGGCAATGGTTCCTTCAGGAAAAGAGGCATCGGTGGTACGAGGTTCCTCTGTTCTAGGGAGATCTGTAATAGATCCGATATACTTTTCGGCCAGTTGTTTTACCATTGCTTCTTCCATATTTCCAACTATAAAAAAGGTAAAATCACCGGCATCAGCAAATCGGTCGCGGTAGATCTCTTCGAGCTGACTGAGCGAAAACTCTTCGAACAATTCAGGAACAATGAGCTTAGTTCTTTCGCTGTAATTGGTGCGCAACATTAGCAATGAGTCGCTCATTAGTTTTTGCGGATTTTTGGCCATGTTGGCCACCGTGGTTGTGAGCCTTGAAGTAACCGAAAGATAAGCCTCGTCATCAAAACGGGGATGCTCAAAATGGAGGTACAAAAGTTCCAAAAGGGTTTCAAAATCGCGGGGGGTACTGCTACCACTAATATTTTCGGAAATGCCCAATAGGGAAGGAGTAAGGTTAACATTCTTGCCTGCGAGCATTCTCCGCAGGGCCACCGCATCGAAATCGCCAACACCAAAAGACCCTACGTAATTGCTAAGCATTGCAGCGGCAGCAAGTTTATCGGGCCCATACAGGGAAGTACCCCCAGGACTCGTGGCCAGCAACAGCACGTTGTCTTTCTGATAATCGGCAAACCGGTATACAACACGTGCATTGTTGGCCAAAGTCCACTCAACAGCATTGAGGGCCTCAATCCGGCGAACAGATACCACTGGAGCACCTTTAAGTGAATGGTTAATTAACGATGATGCCAACTCGGCTTCCTGAAAGGGCTCAATAACTGCTTTCTCAACTTCCTGAAGTACCGTAAAGGCCTGCTGTTCCGATAGCAACTGATAATTGGGAGATTCAGGTCCGGTAACCACCACTACTCGGTTCTCGTTCCCCATCATACCTTTAAGTTCTTTCCATACTTCGTCGATCGTAATTTGGGGTATAACCGACTGCAAGTATTCCCATTCAAAATCGGGTGAAGGGATGGGCTCTCCTGTAAGGTAATGGTTCACAATGGTGCGAATAATCTGGTCGTTTCTTACCTTATCCTGCTGCTTCCATCGGGTTTCGGCCTGACTCAGCATACCCACCCTAGCCCGTTCCAGTTCCGAGTCATGAAATCCGTGTTGCAGTGCGCGGTGTGCCTCTGTGTAAATAGCTCGGAAAGCTTCCTCCATACGGTTGGGGTGTGCATTTACCGAAACGGTAAATGCGTTATAGCCCCTCACAAAACCTCCTGCACCTACCCGACCGCTGATGAAGGGGGGATTTCCTTGCTGCACCAGTTCGCTGATCCGGTCGTTCATCATGCGATTAAAAAGACTGTAAACCAACTGCGTTCGGTAGTAATTCAAATCCTTATCCTCTGGCATGGTGCCGGGCAGTTTGTAGTACAAAGCTATAGAGTGGCCGGTAGCTTCAGGGTCTGAGGCCTGAACAAACATCGTTTCCTTATGAAATGGAACTTCATGAAAAGATCTCTCTGGAGCATCTGTAACCGGTTCAATCCGCGAGAACAGTTGCTGTATTTTTTGTTCCACCTCATCCAGATCGATATCGCCAACTACCGCAATGGCCTGTAGATCGGTACGGTACCAGTCGTGGTAAAAATTACGCAAAGTGGCATAGTCAAAATTTTGAATGACATCGAGACTGCCAATTACATCCCTGACAGCATACTTGGAGTCTTTGTACAATACCGGTGCCGTGGTAGCCCTCATACGGAATGAAGCATTCCGGCGGGTTCTCCATTCTTCCGAAATAACACCCCGTTCCAAATCAATCTCCTCTTCCGAAAGGGTGAGAAAATCAGACCAATCATGCAAAATTAAAAGACAGGTATCGATCAGTCCGGGAATGTTAACAGGGATATCACTAAGGTTATACACCGTCTCATTTTGTGAGGTATAGGCGTTAATGTTGCGTCCAAAAGCGACCCCATATCGCTCGAGGGTGTTGATAATACCCTTATCGGGGAAATTTTTAGTTCCATTAAACGCCATATGTTCCAGAAAGTGCGCCAATCCATCCTGATCGTCGTTTTCGAGCATGGCACCCACATTCTGAATAATATAGAAACTCGCTCTTTCGGCAGGTTCTGTATTGTGCCTCAGGTAGTAGGTAAGTCCGTTCTCAAGTTTGCCAATTCTGATGGCAGGATCTACCGGAACTGGTTGTGCCATTGCATTGGATGAAATCGCGGCCAACAGACCAAGGATAAGGATAACCTCTAAAAAATATGGGCGTCTTAACTTCATAACAGGATTGTATTGATTAATTTATTCGAATATAAAGCCGAAAGGGTGCCTCAAAATGGTTTGAAGCACCCCTCCAAAATTATAAATAAAGCCTTATAATTCGCTCACAAAAAAACGATTTCCCTACAATGTTATGGGTACCCCATTGTAGAAATCGAGGATTTTGGTTCTGAAAATGAACTCATATTTAGCCTGTAGGAGCTGAGATTGAGCCGAAGTCAAATTGTTTTTAATCTGGTTGTACTCAACCGTTGTGACCATCCCCACACTGAATCGCTCTTCACTGTAACGGAAGGCCTCTTCGCTTGCAATTACAGCTTTTTCTCCCGAAACATAACGCTTTAAAGCTGCAATAGCATTCGTATAGGCTTGCTCGATATCCTTCTGAAGATTGTTGCGGGCACTCTGCAAACGGTATTCATAGTCGATAATCTGGATCTCGGCGTTGGATATGGCAGTTTGCACCTGAAAACGGTTGAAAATCGGAACATTCAGGGTAAATCCGAAGCCGTAGCGCTGGTTGTTTTGCAGTTGTCGGCCAAATGGGATAACCCTTCGGTCGAATGGGTTGTTGTCAATCGCTTCGGTATAGTTGTCGTTGTAGTTGTTGTAGTAATTTCCACCGAATGAGAGCCGCGGAAAACGAGCTCCTTTTGCCTGATCGAGCTGGCGGTATGCACTCTCCATTCTAAGTTGGGCTGCGGCAATTTCGGGTCGTGTCTGAACCGCTGAGTTGAAAATATCTAATGAATTGTACTGCAGGGGAACAGTCTCGAGAACAGGTAGCAGTGGTTTTTCAATCCTAAACGAGCGGGTAACCGGAAGCTCAAGCAACTGATAGAGGTTAAGGTAGGCAAGTTGGGTTCGATTCTGTGCATTGACAAGCTGTAGTTCTTCCCTTGCCAGCTGTGCCTCTATCTCCAGCATTGCACCTCGCGCAAGGCTGCCAGCATCTACCAGCTGTTTCGTGCGATTCATCTGTTGACGGGTAATTTCCATTTGATTTTCATCGAGCTGACTTAACTCTTCGGCAAATAAGATGTCGAGATAGAGTGCCGCAATGGTAAGCGAAATGTCCTCCCGGGCCTTTCGCAGATCCTGAAGAGTAGCCATCAGTTCAAGTTCCCTTTGACGAACAGCATTCTGCAGTGTTGATCCGTTCCAGAGGGTTATGTCGGCTCCCAGCCCCCCTGAAAGACTGATTGAATTGGTGTTTTCGTAGGTATTCTGATAGGTAAGCGACCTTCCAAAATTGTAATTGTTTCCCAACTGACCATTCAGATTGGGCAGGCGGTCGTTTCTGGATTGGTCTGCCTGATTCTCCTGATACTGAACAGCAAGCGCCTGCTGTTTGATCTGGATATTGTTCTCGAGGGCATAGTCGACGCACTGTTGTAATGACCATACCTCCTGACCCTGCAGCACATTAACGTAAGTTAACATGCCCAAAAAAACCGATAATATTACTTTTTTCATCATGCTGTATAGGTATAAATTCTGTTCAAAAATTACAGTTCCCTAAAGAAAAGCACGGGGTGATATTGGCGAGAGATATTGCACTAATTTTTGCTCGCAGCGATTGCAAATGTTAAGGTAAAAAGATACTTTCGGCACGTATCAGTAGATGACGCTATATTAATTCAGAGAAACGCTATGCAAAAACCATTATTTTTTCTTTTAATATCCCTGTTTATGACAGCCATGCTTTCGTGCCAGACCCAAGAAGCAGATCTTTTGGTCTACAATGCGACCATTTATACCGTCGATGAACGGTTTTCCGTAGCAGATTGTATGGTAATACGCGACGGTAAAATTGTGGCCGTTGGCACAAAGTCAGAGCTAAACAGGATCTATCGCGCCAAAAAAACAGTCGACCTCGGCGGAAATTTTATTTTTCCCGGATTCAACGATGCCCATGCGCACTTTTATGGTTATGGCATCAACCTTTTGCGACGGGCCGATCTCGCCGCTTCCGCCAGCAGAGAGGAGATTGTTCAGCGACTGCATCACCATTATTCGACCTTTGGTGGAGCGTGGATTGAGGGGAGAGGTTGGGATCAGAACCATTGGCTGGAAAAGGTTTTTCCCAATAAATCGATATTGGATGAGCATTTCCCTGATGTTCCGGTTTTCCTAATTCGGATAGATGGGCATGCAGCATGGTGTAACTCCAAAGCGCTGCAACTGGCCGGTATAACCGCAAAAACATCGATAGAAGGTGGGCAGGTAATGCTAGAAAACGGTGAACCATCTGGAATCCTAATCGATGCTGCTATGGAATTGGTTTCTAGGCTGATACCCGAAGACAATCTGGACCGAAAAGCCCTCGCCTTGCAGGCGGCACAACAGAACTGTTTCGCTGCTGGTCTGACTTCGGTTACCGATTGTGGTTTACCAAAGGAGATTGTACTCCTAATAGATTCGCTGCAGCGGTCCGACCTTCTTTCGATCCGCATCAATGCAATGCTCGATCCTACCGAAGAGAATTTTGATCACTTTGTCAAAAAGGGAAGATACCAGAC
>CAYGIQ010000045.1:15242-17264 GCA_964349885.1 uncultured Prolixibacteraceae bacterium
GGTTGATGGTGAATACCATAAAGCTATATGCCGATGGAGCGTTGGGGTCAAGAGGGGCCTTAATGTTGGAACCTTACAGTGACGATGCGGGAAATATGGGATTGCAAATGGCTTCCAAACAATACTACGAAACCGTATGCCAGTTGGCCTATAACCATGGTTACCAGATGGCCACCCATTGTATTGGAGACAGCGCCAACAGGCTGATGCTGCAGGTTTACGGAAAATTTTTAAAAGAAACGAACGACCTTCGCTGGCGGATTGAACACGCTCAAATTGTTCATCCCGACGACTTTGAACTCTTCCGGCGCTATTCAATAGTACCATCCATTCAGGCTACCCATGCTACCAGCGACATGTATTGGGCTAAAGACCGGGTAGGCGAAAGATTACAGGGCGGATATGCCTATCAAAAACTGCTCGGAAAACTGGGGTGGCTGCCCAACGGAACCGATTTTCCGGTGGAGGCAATCTATCCGCTGCACACTTTTTATGCCTCGGTTTTCAGAACCGATCATGCTGGATATCCCGCAGGTGGTTTTCAGACCGAAAACGCACTTTCTCGGGAACAATCGCTCCGTTCGATGACCATTTGGGCGGCACGTTCCTCGTTCGAAGAGTCGGTTAAAGGAAGCCTTGAGCCCGGGAAATGGGCCGATTTTGTGGTACTCGATAGTGATCTTATGGTGGCCGAACCCTCTGAAATTTTACAGGCATCCATTTTAGCAACTTGGGTGGGGGGCCTCGAGGTGTTTCGTAAATAGTCTCAAACCACCAGTAGGTGCAGGGCAGAATTTAGACAACGAGATCGACCATGATTTTATCTGACACCATAATACCGTCGTGCGTTAAAGTCAGCATGATCCCGTCGAATTTTAATTTTCCCGTCGAAATGTAGTTTTGGGCCGAGGCAAGCAGCTGTTTTGAAGACGGTTCGCCAAAGGTGTCGCAGATGTAGGATATTGAAATGCCCCACTGGGTTCTTAACCGGGTAATGATATAGTCGTTGAGCTTGTCGCTCTGGGTCAGCGCCTCGCGTTCATAGAAAACATCTCCTATGGCTATGGCTGCTGCATAGCGCGACAGACTGGCAACGTTCCATTGCCGGAAGTCTCCATTGTAAGAATGAGCAGAAGGACCCAGTCCAAGATATGTGGTTCCATCCCAATAACTACTGTTGTGTTTTGAGTAGGCCTTGTTTCGGGCAAAATTAGAGATTTCGTAGTGTTCAAAACCAGCCTCGGTAAGGCGTTCAATCATCAACTTGAACTGCTCAAGGCTTTCATCCTCGGGCAACTCCTTAAGCCGGCCGGAATGCAGCCAGTCGTAAAAACGGGTTCCTTCGTGGTAGGTAAGATGATAGGCAGATATATGGTCGACCGGAAGTTCTAGTGCCCTCTGAAGGTTCTTACTCCACTGTTCGATAGAAAGTCCGGGGAGTCCATATATTAAATCGATGCTGATGTGGTTGAAGCCAGCAGCCACGGCCTCGTAAACCGCCGAAGTGGCCTGTGCGGCTGTATGCCTGCGGTTCATCTTTTTCAGGCCGTCATCGGAAAACGACTGGATACCCATGCTTAGCCGGTTAAATCCGATGCTTTTGAGGGTAGAAAGAATGTCTTGGTTTAAATCATCAGGATTTGCTTCGAGCGTAACCTCAGCATCGGCCGAAATCGAAAAATTTCGATACAATTGGTCCAGTATATCCTTCAGTTCATTTGGAGTTAATACCGAGGGTGTACCCCCGCCAAGATAGATGGTCCGAACCGTTTCGCCATTAAGATAGAGCCGACGAAGATCCGTTTCGATTTTTAATGCCTCGAGAAACCGTGGCTTTTGATCGATGGAGGTAAGGGTGTAAAAATCGCAGTAGAAGCACCTTTTTCTGCAAAATGGAATATGAATATAGATTCCGCTCATCGCAATCGATGCAAACAGATTACCCCTTTACCAGATTCCATGATTGTGATGCTCCTTTTCAAAGCCTAACCAAATCTTCGAATCGGGAAATATCTTCTGATA
>CAYGIQ010000046.1:0-17255 GCA_964349885.1 uncultured Prolixibacteraceae bacterium
GGTAGACCCTTCTCACGACTTCGTCGTTTGCAAGATCGTCGGCACTGCCCGACTTAAGAATTCTGCCTTCGAAAAGCAGATAGGACCGATCGGTGATGGACAAGGTTTCGTGTACGTTATGGTCGGTTATAAGAACTCCAATGTTTTTTTGTTTCAACTTAACCACAATCTGCTGTATGTCTTCTACTGCGATAGGATCTACTCCAGCAAAGGGTTCGTCGAGAAGTATAAATTTGGGTTCGATGGCAAGTGCCCGGGCTATCTCTGTACGGCGGCGCTCGCCTCCCGACAGCTGATATCCCATACTTTTGCGAATATGCTGCAATCCAAACTCCGACAAAAGTTGCTCCAGTTTCTCCTGCTGGTAGCTTTGCGAAAAGCTGGTCATCTCAAGTACCGCCCTCAGATTGTCTTCGATACTCATTTTGCGAAAAACTGAAGCCTCCTGAGCTAGGTAACCTATTCCCTTTTGGGCTCTTTTGTAAACCGGGAGATTGGTAATCTCTTCGTTGTCGATGAAGATACTGCCCGACAAAGGCTGAATCAAACCCACAATCATATAAAAGGAGGTAGTTTTACCGGCTCCGTTTGGCCCCAAGAGTCCAACTATCTCACCCTGTTCCACGTGGAAACTCACCCCGTCGACTACCGTTCGTTTGCGGTATTTCTTTACGATTTCCTGCGCCCTTAGCAGCATAAATTTAAAGTTACGTTATAAGGCATCCTCGCGGGCTTTTTGTTTTTCAATCCGCCGCGAAATATAAATGCCTATTTCATATAGTATAACCAGCGGGAATGAGACCATGATCTGACTAAACACATCGGGTGGGGTAATGACCGCTGAGAGTAACAACATTACTACATAGGCATGCTTGCGGTATCTCTTCATAAAGGCAGGCGTGAGTAAGCCAACTTTACTTAAGAAGAAGACAAAAATAGGCAGTAAGAATACAACCCCAGAGGCCAGAGAAATGCTAACCACTGTGCTGATGTAGCTGTTAATATTGATTTGGTTGGTAACCTCACCACTAATGCTGTAGGAGCCCAAAAAGTGAATAGAGAGTGGGACAATCAGATAATATCCGAACAAAACACCCATCAAAAACAGAATGGAAGTAAAGAAAACGGCTCCCGAGGCATGCTTCTTTTCATTATCATACAAAGCGGGCCTTATAAACCTCCAAAATTCAAAAAAAACGATGGGCGATGCCAGAATAAATCCGGCTACAATTGCGGTCCAGATATGTGTTAAAAACTGGCCAGCCATTTTTATACTGATAAGCTCTAGGTTGGTCTGATTAATTTTAACCACATCGGAGCCAATAAAATCGCCAAACAGAGCAAACATGCGGTTGGTCCAGAACTCAGGGGTTTTGGGTTTAAAGATTACCGTGCTGAAAATAAAATCCTTAAACACAAAAGCGGCGATTGTTCCTACCATAATGAACAACACCGAACGTATGAGATGCCAGCGTAACTCTTCGAGATGCTCAAGGAACGACATCTCTCCCTGTCTGGCTTTGGTTTTTACTTCACTCATTTTTTTCGCGGGAAATTAGCTTTACAACAGCACAAATATAATTACTTAAACCGTTCCTGACCGTTTCGCTCATGGTTTTTGACCACCGGTTCAAAGGAACTCAACACAATCATACAATTGCCGAAATACAACCCTCTGATAACTCCGGTGCCATTCGGCATATGAAACCCTCCAGTCGGGCAATTTCAGCAAAACCCCTGGATTTAAGGTTAAAATGATGTTCCAATTAATAAATCTTAAAAAAAGAGGCTTTTGTTTGTGCTTTTATCAAGTTTGACTAATTTTAGATACTCGCCACATCAGACGAATATCTTTTTTACCAGTAAAAAATGTTTAAAGGCTTAACATTAACACAACATCTACAAAAATATTTTGGGTTCGACCGTTTCAAAGGCGAGCAGGAAGAAGCGATCATAAGCGTATTGGAAGGGAACAACACATTCGTGCTGATGCCAACCGGAGGAGGGAAGTCTCTTATATACCAGCTACCCGCCCTTATTATGGACGGAACCGCTATCATCATTTCTCCCCTCATTGCCCTAATGAAAAACCAGGTCGATTCTATGCGGGGTATATCGTCTGATGATAACGTTGCGCATTTTCTCAACTCCTCACTAACCAAAGCAGCCATTCAGGAAGTTAAAGATGATGTTTTGCAAGGGAAAACCAAACTGTTGTATGTGGCACCCGAGTCGCTCACAAAAGACGATAACATCGAATTTCTAAAGCAAATCAATATTTCATTTTATGCCATCGACGAGGCGCATTGTATTTCAGAATGGGGGCACGACTTCAGGCCTGAATACAGAAGAATCAGGCCTATTGTGCAAGAAATTGGAGATGCTCCGGTTATTGCATTAACGGCTACCGCAACCGCTAAGGTGCAGCACGACATACAGAAAAACCTTGGGATCCTAGACGCCCGTGTTTTTAAGGCTTCCTTTAACCGACCAAATCTCTATTATGAAGTTCGGCCTAAACACAAGCCCGAAAATCAGATCATCCGGTTCATTAAAGAGAACTCAGGAAAATCGGGAATTATCTACTGCCTCAGCCGCAAAAAGGTAGAGGAGTTGGCCCAGACGCTCAGCATTAACGGCATCAAAGTGTTGCCATATCACGCAGGAATGGATGCTCAAACGCGATCGGGTAATCAGGATAAATTTCTGATGGAAGATGTCGATGTAATGGTTGCAACCATCGCATTTGGGATGGGAATCGATAAGCCCGACGTGCGCTATGTTATACACTACGACATTCCCAAAAGTCTGGAGGGGTATTACCAGGAGACAGGAAGGGCCGGACGTGACGGTGGCGAAGGCAAGTGCATAACCTTCTATAGCTATAAGGATATCCAGAAGCTCGATAAATTTATGCATGGTAAGCCGGTTGCTGAGCAGGAGATTGGCCGCCAGCTTCTACTCGACACCGTTTCGTACGCCGAAACAGCCATTTGTCGACGAATCATTCTGTTGCACTATTTTGGTGAACGGTATGCGGCCGAAAACTGTGGCAATTGCGACAACTGTCTCAATCCAAAAGAGTTTGTTGATGCCATGGATGAAATTGCCCGTATGCTTCGGGTAATTGTCGAGGTTAAAGAAAAGTACAAAGCCGAGCATATTGCTGATATTCTTACCGGTAAAACTTCGGCAGCCGTGAAATCTTTTCGTCACGACACCCTCGAGTCGTTTGGATCGGGAGACGACCACGATGAGTTTTTCTGGAATGCCGTATTCAGGCAGTCAATGGTAGCAGGACTCATCAGCAAGGACATCGAAAACTACGGAATTCTCAAGATTACTGCCGCAGGACTCGACTATCTCGAAAATCCTCAGCCTTTTCAACTGGTAAAGAACCGCCGGTACGAAAACGAAGAGGACGATATGGTGTCCGGAGCGCCCGCAGGCGGTTCGGGTGGCGATACCGAATTGTTCAATCTACTGCGCGATTTGCGTAAGTCGGTTGCCAAAAAACACAACCTTCCCCCCTATGTTATTTTTCAGGACCCATCGCTTGCCGATATGTCCATCCAATATCCCATCGATCTTGAGGAGCTTCAGAAGATACAAGGTGTAGGGCAGGGAAAAGCACAGCGGTACGGAAAAGAATTTGTCGACCTTATTAAAAAATATGTCGACGAAAATGAGATTGACCGTCCTCAGGATTTGATAGTGCGTTCAGTAGCCAATAAGTCGAAATTTAAAGTTTACATTATTCAAAGCATCGACCGAAAAATCTCACTCGATGATATTGCCGGATCCAAAGGCATCGAATTCTCCGACCTGATTTCCGAAATCGAGGCGATTGTAAATTCTGGCACTAAAATAGATCTCGATTACTACATCAACGAAATTCTCGACGAGGAATATCAGGATGAAGTAGTGGACTATTTCAGAGAAGCCGATAACGATTCGGTCGAGCTGGCCCTGCAAGAACTGGGTGAAAGCGATTACACCGCCGATTCAATAAGGCTCATGCGGATAAAATTCCTTTCTGATATGGGGAATTAATCCCCCGCAACCATCCCCAGTTTCAATATTAAAACCGTAAAAAAAGAAAAAAATGTATATTTTTGCGAAAATTTATTTTAGAAAATGGATACATTGGTAAAAGTTAAAACAGAGTATAAAGTTGCCGATATCTCTTTGGCAGAATATGGTCGGAAAGAGATCGATATTGCCGAAAAAGAGATGCCGGGCCTCATGGCCATCAGGAGGCGACACAGCAATTCTAAACCACTTGCAGGTGCCCGCATAACTGGCAGCCTTCATATGACCATACAAACCGCTGTACTTATTGAAACCCTCGCCGAACTTGGAGCCGAGGTGAGATGGGCCAGCTGCAACATTTTCTCTACACAGGATCATGCGGCTGCAGCCATCGCAAAAGCTGGGATACCCGTATTTGCCTGGAAAGGTGAAACGCTCGAAGAGTACTGGTGGTGTACCGAAAGGGCACTTGATTTTGGCGATGGATTAGGCCCCAACCTGATTGTCGATGATGGTGGCGATGCTACCCTGATGATTCACAGAGGTTTTGCAGCCGAATCGGACGCTTCGGTACTCGATGTTCCAGTTGATGGAGAGGATGAGTTTCAGCTGAACAGTTTGCTCAAAAATATTTTGGCCTCAGAGCCTAAACGATGGCAAGCTATTGTACCCCTTGTCAAAGGAGTATCGGAAGAGACCACCACTGGCGTGCACCGGCTTTATCAGATGCACGAACAGGGTAAGCTTCTGTTTCCGGCCATCAATGTCAACGACTCGGTTACCAAATCAAAATTCGACAACCTTTATGGTTGCAGAGAATCGCTGGCCGATGGCATTAAGCGTGCAACCGATGTTATGATTGCAGGCAAGGTGGTTGTGGTTGCCGGATACGGCGATGTTGGCAAAGGTTGTGCCCACTCAATGCGTGGATATGGCGCTAGGGTAATTGTAACTGAAATCGACCCCATTTGTGCCCTACAGGCAGCTATGGAAGGGTTCGAAGTAAAAACCATGGATTCGGCCATTGGTGAAGGCAATATTTTTGTTACCACCACCGGAAACCGGGATGTTATTACAGCCGACCAAATGTCGAAAATGAGAGATCAGGCCATCGTTTGCAATATTGGCCATTTCGACAATGAAATTCAGGTAGTCAAACTTGAGAATTGGCCTGGAATTGAAAAAATTAACATAAAACCGCAGGTGGATAAATACATCTATCCCGACGGGCATGCTATTTTCCTTTTGGCCGAGGGAAGACTCGTAAATCTGGGATGTGCAACCGGCCATCCATCTTTTGTAATGAGCAACTCATTCAGCAATCAAACCGTTGCACAAATAGAATTGTGGCAAAACAGTTACGATATCGACGTATACCGCCTGCCCAAGAAACTCGACGAAGAAGTGGCACGCCTGCATCTAGAGCAGTTGGGCGTTGAGCTAACACGACTGACAGACGATCAGGCCGACTATATTGGGGTTCCATTGGATGGCCCTTATAAGCCGGAGCATTACAGATACTAATTTTCTCACTGAAGGGAGTTAGGGGAATACCGAAGCTGTGTATACAAACGGACCCATTTCTGATTTTCTCCGCATAACCGCAATCGAATTTGATATGCGGTTATGCGGAGATTCTTGTTTAAACGGCCAGGCGGAACAACCCCATGAATCTGAAGATTTTACAATTTAAAACCGTTTTACCGGTTGTAAACGAGCAGACGACTAGACATTACCGATGTCCTGTAGGGTTGCAGGGGGAATGTGGCCGGACCTTTGGAAGGATAGGCTTCGCCCATCAGTAGAAATTGAGAACCACAGCAGCCGCAGGTTGCCAAAACCCCCTCGTTTTTAATCCTGCAAGTGGTACTCAATTCGTGTGTACAAGCAGCATCATATGCATAATAAGTGCCTCCGGGTTCAAAGCAGTATACAACAATTCCAGCATATCCCTGATTGGCAAAATAGACAGAGTTGCCTGGTACCATGAGCTCGTTAACGAGATTCAGGTTGATCTCGAAATAAACCGGAACATAGGGAACTATCTGATAATTTTCTTTATCGCATGCAACGCCTGCCATGAGCAGCAGCAACCCTACAACTAAAATCCTGAATGCTTTCACCATTCGAATGGCCAAATATTATTACCTTTAGGTCTTGAACTGCGAAAATAGCCAATTTATTATCGACAATCGGAATTACTTTTTGAGATGGACGACATATTGATACTTTTACTGACTTTGGGGTTGACCGTTTTTGCAGCGATCAATCAATCTAAGAAAAAGAAAAAATCGCTTCCTCCCGAAGATGGCCAGAGCAATTTCTGGGAAAAATTAATGAACGACGAGCCAGTCGTTTACGAAGACGAAGAAAAGATGGCGCCCGCACCCATCCATTATCAGGAAGTGGCAAATAAACCCATCCCGCAAAAGTCGGCTAAGCAAACTGAGTATAACCAAGATACAACACCCTATTTTAATCCCGAATTCGACCATGCTGTAAGCACCACAAAGAAAAGATCTGAAGTGTCGAATACCAAACAATTTATAGAGTCGGAAGAAGAGAATGAAGTGCAGCCGATTTTGCAAAACTTTAATTTGCGCGATGCCGTTATTTATTCAGAAATCATCAACCCCAAATATTTTTAACAACTGAAAATCAGAGGATAAATTTTCACCTCTATCCCCTTTAATTCAGAAAATTAACTAATTTTGTCGTGAGGAAGGATTCCGGCATTCGGGATTCTTTCTATTTTTTTGTAGCTATATTAACCATTATATTTATAGAGGTATGACAAAAGCAATATACCTTACGGAAGATGGCTTGCGCAAATTACGCGAAGATCTCGAGTATTTAATGAACGTTGAAAGGCCTAAAATCTCAAAGCAGATTGGTGAGGCCATAGAAAAAGGTGATATATCGGAAAATGCCGAGTACGACGCAGCCAAAGATGCTCAAGGATTGCTAGAGGCAAAAATGGCCCAGCTTCAGTCAAAGATAGCGAATGCACGCATCATCGACGAATCCAAAATTGACACCAATCAGGTTCAGATTTTAAATAAAGTTACCATAAGGAATCAGACCAACAACACAACCATGGTCTATACCATAGTTCCGGAGTCGGAAGCCAATCTAAAAGAGGCCAAGTTGTCGGTTAGTACTCCTATTGCAAAAGGTTTGATGGGGAAAAAAGTTGGAGATGTGGTACAAATTAAAGTTCCGTCGGGGATAATTCCATTCGAGATCATTGATATATCCATGTAGCAGCTATGGCATCGCTTTTTACCAAAATTGTCAACCATGAAATTCCAGCTTACAGAGTAGCTGAAGATGAATCGTTTTTGGCATTTCTCGATATTTTTCCTGTGGCCAAAGGACACACGCTGGTAATCCCAAAAAGCGAAATCGACTACCTATTCGACATGTCTCAAACAGATTATCAGGCCTTGCACGAATTTGCACGAAAGGTTGCCATTGGAATGAAAGCGGCCATTCCGTGTAAAAAAGTGGGAACCATGGTACTTGGGCTGGAGGTTCCTCATGCCCATATTCATCTGGTGCCTATGCAATCGGAAGCCGACTTGCTCAGCTTTGGTAACAAACTGAAATTTTCTCCCGATGAGTTTGAGTCAATCAGGTCGAAAATCGCGGCACAAATTCGCCTCTGACGATTAATCATCCATAACTACAGATTCGTTATACTTCACTCGGGTTCTTTTCTGAATCAGAAGGCCAAATCATTAATTGTTGACTGGAATGCCTAAAACTTACCCGATGCCATGAGGTAAGCCCATGAACCGAAATGGCCTCACGATGTAGCTTGGTAGGATATCCCTTGTTTTGAATCCATTGGTAATGAGGGAATTCGCTGCTTAATCGGGTCATTATTTCGTCGCGATGGGTTTTTGCCAAAACAGAGGCTGCAGCCACCGATAAAATTTTGGCATCGCCCCCCACAACGCAGGTATAAGGAATGCCTGTGGAATTGCGGAATCGATTTCCATCGATTACAAGATGGGCAGGCACTACCTGCAAAGAAGCAATTGCCTCATTCATGGCCTGGAACGTAGCATTCAGAATGTTGATTTGGTCAATTATATCTGGTCCCACCACAGCAACCGACCATGCTACAGCAACCCTTTCAATAAGGGGTCTTAGCAGATTACGCTGACGTTCGGTTAGTTTCTTGGAGTCGTTGAGCATCCCGGGTTGAAAGTCGGGGGGCAAAATCACCGCGGCAGCCACTACCGGGCCTGCAAGGCAGCCCCTTCCAGCCTCATCGCATCCTGCTTCAGGCTCCATGCCGCTGTAAGAAGCCAACAATTCAGACATGGGTTGGCTTTGAAACAGATTCACTTTCGGATTGGACCGAAAGAATACTTTGCCACAATTTTCGGGCACTCTCATCCCAACTGTATCGCCTTGCCTCCGAGAACCCTTTCTGTATCATACTCAACCGAAGTTCAGGGCTCAGTGAAACTTTCTGCATCGCCTCTGCAATCTCTTCAGGGCGATCTGGATTTACATAGAGGGCGGCCTCTCCTGCAACTTCAGGAAGTGAGGATGTATTGGAACATATTACAGGAATTCCGGCGGTCATGGCCTCTAAAACCGGAACCCCAAAGCCTTCAAAAAATGGCACGAATGTAAGCGCAGTGGCAGCTCCCAATACCCTATGCAAGTCGCCCGTTGCGAGACGGCCAGTAAAGATTACCTCATCCCTAAAGCGCATCCCTGCAAGCATCTGCGAAATCGCTTTCGTTTTAAACATGGCACCACCTACCACAATGAGTTTCTCCTGCCGAATACTGCCTGAACGGTAAAGCTCAAATGCCTTGAGTAACCCGTGAATATTTTTACGGGGATGCAACGCACCAATATATAAGAAATACGGTTTCCCACCAGCATACTGTGTCTTGACAACCTCGATATCACCTGCAGACAGTGGCGCAATATCGGGACTACATCCGTTGGGAACCACATCGATCTGACTGACAGAGATGTTAAAACTTTTGGCAATATCGGCAGCCGAGAAATGGGAGACTGTCACCAGTCGATTCGCCTTACGAGCAAATCGTTTGAAGAAATAGTTGTAATATCTAGAGTAAAGCCAGGGAAGGTCGTCGGGCCTGTGTACAAAGTTGATGTCGTGCATAACCACCAACTGTGGCACATGGGTGCGGAGTGAAAGATATCCGTCGGTGCTGACAAACAGATCGGCTTTAAATTTTCGAAGTAGAGCAGGAATTCGCCACTCGAACCAATAGTACCACAAAAGCGGGTGACGTGTTGGTGGCAGAACAACCACAGGGGTAACATTGGGAGCAAAAACGAATTGAGGATCATAGTGCCGGTCGAACAAAAACACAAACCGATGTTGCGGATTGCCGACGGTAATGCGTTTGAGCGTCTCGTAGGTAAACCAGCCTATTCCTTCGAGCCGTTTGCTGATCAGCAAACGTGTGTTGACAACAATAACCATGTGGCGTTTGAATTCCTTTCGATTTTAAATGTACAAAGTATGCCTAAATTATTATACTTTTAGCCTCCAAATTACAAGAAACAGAATTAAATTGAGTTGTGAAGCGCAAGTTTGTAACCAATCTTCTGCTGCTGGTTGCCCTAAATCTGCTCATTAAGCCCTTTTGGGTTTTGGGGATTGACCGAACTGTGCAAAATGTTGTTGGCGCCGAAAGTTATGGCCTCTATTTTGCGCTCTTCAACTTTTCAATGATCCTCAACATTCTGCTCGATCTGGGCATTACCAGCTTCAACAACCGCAACATTTCACAACACCGCTTCCTGCTCAGGAAACATCTGGCCAATATCGTTGGCTTAAAATTCCTGCTAGCATTTGTTTACGCCATATTTAGCCTGGTGGTCGCGGCCATTATAGGGTACGAAAAATTGCAACTCCATTTGCTGATATTTTTGATTATAAATCAGTTCATGGTTTCGTTTACGCTCTATCTAAGATCAAACATCAGTGCTTTGCACCTATTCAGAACCGATAGCTTTTTATCGGTGCTCGACCGAACGCTCATGATAATGATCTGCAGCGTGTTGCTTTTTACCAATCTGGCAGGCGATACGTTCAAAATTGAATGGTTTGTATATGCCCAAGGTGCAGCCTACTTGATAACAGCACTTATCACACTGTGGATTGTTGTATTAAAAAGCGGAAGGTTTCTTATTCGCTTCAATTGGAAATTTTCACTGGTATTCCTGAAAAAGTCGTATCCGTATGCCCTACTGATTTTACTGATGGCTTTTTACAACAGAATTGACTCTGTAATGCTTGAAAGACTTCTGCCAGATCCTTTGGGAAAACAGGAGGCCGGCATTTATGCGCAGGCCTATCGATTGCTCGATGCAGTAGCCATGTTTGGGGCTTTGGTTGCAGGATTGTTGCTGCCCATGTTTTCAACCATGATTAAGAAAAAAGAGCCGGTAGTGCCCATTGTTAATCTGGCAGTTGCATTGCTCTTTGTTCCCTCAATTATTGTGGCGGTTTCGAGCCTCCTCTACGATCGCGACATAATGTCGCTTCTTTACCATGCCCATGTTGAAGACTCGGCCGATATGCTTGGATTGCTTATGACGGGATTTATCGGAATTGCCACAACCTATATCTTTGGAACACTACTTACGGCGAATGGCAACATTCGGGCGCTTAACCTGATGGCCCTTACCGGCATGATCCTCAATGTAGGGCTCAATCTAATTCTTATTCCCCGATACTATGCATTAGGATCGGCTGCGGCAAGTATGATTACGCAATTGGTTACCGGTATCATCCAGCTGTTCATAGCAGCCCATGTATTTAAACTCCGACCCCGTAACATTTACATCATAAAACTTTTCGCATTTGTACTGTCGGTCGTTTTGGTTGGCATAGCCTCTACATACATCGACAACCGGCTGGTTGGTTATCTGGGAATGTTGGGCGCCAGTCTGCTTTTTGCTTTTCTAACCGGGTTGATCAACTTGCGCGACCTCTACTATATTGTGGCCATTAAGCAATAAGGAAAATCGATTGGTGTAATTGCCATCCTTAACGCATCGATACAAGATGCATCCAAGCCATATCTTGAAATTACTTTTACTGCTTATTGAACACGTCCTATTGCATCCTTGAGTTGAGCTGCCGGTATGCGATAAGGCGGTAGAGACGAGAGGCAAAGTTTTTATAATAGACAAAAATTTGGTAGTCGTTCTCGGTCTCCCA
Organism: uncultured Prolixibacteraceae bacterium; assembly: GCA_964349885.1. Lineage (GTDB taxonomy): Bacteria > Bacteroidota > Bacteroidia > Bacteroidales > Prolixibacteraceae > UBA1413. The sequence goes on from CAYGIQ010000046.1 coordinate 11,261, forward strand.
GAAACTACCCTCAAGGTTGGTATGGTCGGCCCTATCCGAACCCTCGGGAACCCAAACGTACAGAAAGTTATAGTAGCCCTGCTTAAGCAGAAGGGTTAATTCATACTGTCCGGTTTCAAAATTCCATGACATTTCGTTACCCGGGTTTGCATTCCAGTTGGTTAGCGCTCCAAAAACATTAATGGTTCCTCCCATAAGGGGGGCATCGAGGGGCAAAGAAAAATGAACAAACTGGTAATCGCATTCTGTATCGAAGTTCTGCACCCGTTCTTGGCTTTCGATGGCAAAACGGCCATTCATTTCACGATGTGGAAAGTAGCGTTTGTTTGACCGAACCTCATTTGCATGCAGCGTAACATGGAAAAATGGACGATGGAAAGTCGTTTCGAACACTCCTTCCCCATTGATTCGCTTGTTCCGGATATCGAAAAAGCGAAATTCGTTGCCAGCCTCAAAAACATTTTCGCGGTTGTAGTCATAAATTAATCGGCTCTCCTGAATGTACAGAGGCTTGAGGTTTCGAATGGAGTTGTCCCAGCGATTGTTCTGCATAATTACAACCTCCACCTCCTCCGCCGGATTATCGATGCGCAGTCGTGGATGGAAGAGGGTGAAATCGACCTCATGGTTTTCGCCTTTAAAGGCATCGAGCGTTGCCCGGTGAACCCTACCCTGAATTTCGGCCAAATTTTCGGTAATGTAAAACCGCTGCGATAGAACCAGCTGCTTCTTATCGTGATTTTCGTATATAAGTAGGATGTAATTTCCCGATAGCTTTATTTTAACATCGTTGTTGGGAAGGGTAAGCTGGTAATGGATAAAAGGCATTGTGGTATTAAAGGAGCGCGAAAAGTTGGTTATAGGATTTTCGGGGAAACCATCCAGATAATCGCTCTGCATCACATAACTCTCGTTCCATGAGGGATCGCAATGCAGAATGGTGTAGTGAAGATTTCGGGTTTGGCTCGATAAATCATCGAATTTAAGAATCAATCTGCCCTGTTCCCCCAATTCGAGCACCGGATTTGAAAACTCATTTCCCTCCCTGTAGAATTGGACAGATTTAATCTCCTCACGAAAAACTGCATTCTCGTGATAATAAGGATTCGCCTGCGCAAACACAGCTTCGGCAATTAGAACCAACAAGATAAGAAGTATTGTACGGCTCATAAACATGAATTTATCGATTGATTTACTGGTTACGCGACCTTTCTTAATGCATTTATATTTTTTTATTGAATTTGCGCTGTTTGGAGAAGCTGAACTATGTTTCGACATGCATGGAGCGTATTCCATCCTGATGGTTTTATTGTATGCAAGGTTCATTTTATCTGAACGACCGATCTACCCAAACTATTGCACAACGAACTTCAAAACTCAGAGGCCTCGTCATACCACAAAGTTAATCCAACCAATCGTTTATGCAAGATTTTGCTGTTGAGCGGAAACCTGGCAAAATGGGTAAGAAACGGTTGGCGTTTCTATGCAAATGCGGTACAGTAGGATTCCGGTTGAGGGCATTTGCAAAAACCGACAGAAGTGGTTTAATCTCCCGCTGTTGGGTACTGTAGTCACGGGGTTTAAGTACCCACTTGTCCGTTTTTGAACTTTTAACTTTTTGATTGAAAGGTTGGTGAACGTCTTTAAAATTTTTACTTTTGCCACCGACTTTAGATGATCATATAATTTCCCGATATGTCGAAAACGATTAAAATTAAAAAGGGGCTCAATATCAAGCTAAAAGGTAAACCTGAACCGTTGCTTCAAACGGCATCTGCAGCTGACCTATACGCATTGAAGCCATCTGATTTTTATGGTCTGACACCCAGATTGAGTGTTAAACAGGATCAGGATGTCAAAGCCGGAGAGGCTTTGTTTACCGACAAATACAATCCGGAGGTAAACTATGTATCTCCCGTGGGAGGAAAAGTTTCTCTCATTAACCGGGGAGAACGCCGCAAAATCCTAGAAATAATCGTTTCGCCCGATCCTACTGCCGGGGCCATCGATTTCGGGAAAGCTGATCCTACGAATTTAGACAGGGATGCGGTAAGGCAATTTCTGTTAAAGGCAGGTATGTGGCCTTTCATCAAACGTAGGCCTTACGGAATCGTTGCGAAGCCCACCGAAGAGCCCAAAGATATTTTTATTTCGGGCTTTGACACTGCTCCTTTAGCGCCCGACTACGAGTTTATTCTGACTGGTCAAGAGCATCAGTTTCAGACGGGGGTGAATGCACTTGCCAAACTTACCAATGGCAAGGTCTATCTAGGACTCCCGGCCAATGCAGCCAACAAATCACTTGGCCAGACCAAAAATGTAGAGATCAACTATTTTGATGGTCCCCACCCGGCAGGGAATGTGGGCATACAGATTCACCATATTCAGCCCATCAATAAAGGAGATGTAGTTTGGACTATCAATCCTCAGGATGTGGTTTATATAGGTCGCCTTTTTGAAACTGGAAAAGTTGATTTCAGTAAAATAGTTGCCCTTACCGGCTCGGAAATTAAGAAACCCCATTATGTCCGAACGGTTCTTGGATCCAGGCTCTGTCCGATCCTTGATGGCAATCTCAAGGGGGATATTCCCGAACGCATCATAAGTGGAAACCCGCTTACAGGAACCAAGCTGATTTGCGACAACTTTATTGGCTTCTACGATAACCAGATTACTGTTATTCCTGAAGGCGAAGATTATGAATTTCTGGGATGGGCACTTCCGGGGGTCGAGAAATACAGTGCTACCTCAACCTTCCTCTCCTCCCTTTTTCCCAAAAAGGAGTATGCTCTTACGGCCAATCTGAACGGAGGAGAAAGAGCTTTTGTACTTACCGGTCAGTATGAAAAATATCTCCCCATGGATATTATGCCAGTTCTGCTCCTGAAATCGATTATGGTCAACGATATCGAACGGATGGAAAACCTGGGCATTTATGAACTTATAGAGGAGGACATGGCGCTTTGTGAATATGCCTGTACCTCAAAAATCAAAGTTCAGGAAATTTTGCGACAGGGAATTAATCTATTGGTAAAAGAACTGGGATAATCCACCCAACTTATCTTTCATAAAAAAAGCTACAGAATGAAAGCACTCAGGAATATTTTCTTAAAAACCAAACCATACGTGCAGAAAGGAGCCAAATTCCATTGGCTTCATTCAACCTTCGATGCATTCTTTACTTTGGCATTCGTGCCAAATAATACGTCGAAATCGGGGAGTCACATTCACGACCACATCGACCTGAAACGGACCATGTCGTTTGTAATCATAGCCCTCCTTCCCGCCCTGCTGGTAGGTATGTACAATACAGGTTATCAGCACTTCAAGGCGATTGGGATGCTTGCCTCCACAGGATTTTTTGAGGTATTTACCTATGGCTTAATCAAAGTGATGCCGGTGGTAATCGTATCGTATGTGTCAGGGCTGGCGATTGAGTTTGCCTTTGCGCAAATGCGCAACCACGAGGTAAACGAGGGCTTTCTGGTTTCGGGTATGCTAATTCCCCTGGTAATGCCCATCAACACGCCGTTGTGGATGGTAGCAGTTGCCACTGCATTTGCTGTTATTTTTGGCAAAGAGGTGTTTGGTGGTACAGGAATGAACATATGGAATCCTGCATTGTTGGCAAGGGCTTTCCTGTTTTTCGCCTATCCGGTGCAAATGTCGGGCGATAAGGTATGGGTTTCATTAGGTGAAACCGATAAAGTAGTGGATGGATTTACGGGAGCAACCATTATGGGCGATGCTGCAGCTGGCAACATCAATTTCGACGTATTCCATGCATTTATTGGATTGATCCCCGGATCGATAGGGGAAACCTCGGCGCTTGCAATTTTGATTGGGGGTATTTTTCTCATCATGACGGGCATCGGAAGCTGGAAAATTATGCTATCAACAGTTTTAGGTGGTGTAGTTATGGGAGTCATCCTTAACCTTGCCGCCGGAATATCCGGATTATCACCTGCCGTAGCAGCCTATTTCAGCATGCCTTTCTGGCACCATCTGATTATCGGAGGCTTTGCATTCGGAGCTGTTTTTATGGCTACAGATCCGGTATCGGCTGCCCAAACCGAATCGGGCAAGTGGATCTATGGATTTTTGATTGGGGTTACGGCAATTCTGTTCAGAGTTGTTAACCCCGCCTATCCTGAAGGAATGATGCTGGCCATTCTGCTCATGAATACATTTGCACCACTCATCGACCATTATGTGGTAGAAAACAACATTAAACGCCGTTTGAAACGGGCGAAAGTTACAGCATAATTTTTCTAAAAAATAGATTATGGACAGGAACAGCAATACATATACATTCATCTACGCATCGGCTATGGTCGTGCTGGTGGCTGCCATTCTATCGATCGCAGCCATGTCTTTGCGCCCAATGCAAAGGAAAAATGTAGAGATCGAAAAGAAACAGAACATTCTGGCTTCGGTAAACATCGCCACAGATACCCAAAATGCCGAATCGGTCTATGCCCAGAAGATTCAAAACAGTTACGTGGTCAACCACCAGGGCGTGGTTGTCGAAGGTGATGCCTTCACCATTGAGCTGCGCTTAGAAAAATCAAAACCGGTTGAGCAACGCAATCTGCCCGTATTTGAGTGTCTTACCGATGACGGATTAAAATACATTTTGCCATTAAGAGGAGCAGGCTTGTGGGGTCCCATCTGGGGCTATATTGCGCTCAACGAAGACCTCACCACCATTTATGGTGCAAACTTCGACCATCAGTCGGAAACACCGGGTCTTGGCGCTGAAATCAACACCCCGGCATTTCAGAACAATTTTAAAGGCAAATCAATATTTGATGCCGCCGGAAACCTGGTTTCTATAATCGTGGCCAAAGCCAGCGAATCGGCTCCGGCACAACACCGGGTAGATGCCATTTCGGGTGGTACCATTACCAGCAAGGGATTGGAGCAGATGCTGCTCGATGACCTGAGAAGCTATCAGAATTTTATAACTCGGAAAAAATCATAACCATGAGTGAAAAAGAAACTTTGTTTTCGAAGAAGAATCTCAAACTGCTTACCGACCCGCTGAACGACAGCAACCCTATTACGGTGCAGGTATTGGGAATTTGTTCGGCGTTGGCCGTTACGGCTCAACTTAAGCCCTCTGTGGTTATGTCGCTTTCGGTGGTGGCGGTTTTGGCATTTGCCAACGTGATCATTTCATTGCTTCGTAATACCATCCCTAACCGAATCAGGATCATCGTCCAGCTGGTTGTCATCGCGGCACTGGTAATTTTGGTCGACCAGATTTTGAGAGCCTTTGTATACGATGTGTCCCGCCAACTTTCTGTTTTCGTTGGGCTCATTATCACCAACTGTATCATTATGGGACGTCTTGAGGCATTTGCACTGGGGAATCGCCCCTGGCCTTCGTTTCTCGATGGTATTGGCAATGCAGCAGGGTATGGTGTAATCCTGGTAATTGTAGGATTCTTTCGGGAGCTTTTTGGATCAGGTACCCTTTGGGGATACCAGGTAATTCCCAATAGCTGGTACATTGCTAATGGTGGATTTTATGAGAACAACGGTATGATGATTCTCCCTCCGATGGCATTGATAACCGTAGGAATCATTATCTGGGTTCAAAGAGGCCGTAACCGTAAGCTCATTGAAAATTAATCTCTAAAGCTCTTGGATCATGGAAAATCTGATTAATATATTCATAAAGTCAATCTTCATTGAGAACATGGTATTTGCCTACTTTCTGGGCATGTGTTCTTACTTGGCCGTTTCTAAGTCGGTTAAAACAGCTACGGGGCTTGGTCTTGCTGTAATCTTTGTATTGGGCATTACCCTTCCGGTTAACTACCTGCTCGAAAATTATATTCTTGCCGAAGGAGCTATGGCTTGGTTGGGACCCGCATTTGCAAATGTCGACCTTAGCTTTCTTAGTTTTATCATGTTCATCGCTGTAATTGCTTCAATGGTGCAGCTGGTTGAGATGATACTTGATAAATTTGCGCCGGTACTCTATACC
>CAYGIQ010000047.1:0-16987 GCA_964349885.1 uncultured Prolixibacteraceae bacterium
CCCTACAAATATACGTAATTTCATCCCCGAAAATTAATCCTATTGAACATCTTTGCTCTGCCAATTGACCTATAATGGAAATACCTGCCAACGAATCGCTATGGGTAGCCGATGGATCCATACAGACCATCGACCAACGTTTTCTTCCCTTTGAGCATCGAATTTTCCCGATTGAAAGTCTCGATGATGCATGTAATGCCATCGAAAAGATGGTGGTGCGGGGAGCACCGCTTATTGGGGTTGCAGCCGCCTATGGTATGTACCTCGCTCTTAAGCAATTCCCGGGAGAGGACAGCTTACAATGCCTTAAAGAAGCAAAAGAAAAACTCGATGCGACCCGTCCAACCGCGGTGAATCTGATGTATGCTACCCAAAGGATGCTGCAATTTTTCAAAAACCTTGAAAATAGAGTGAATGTTATCCCCAACATACTGCTGGAGGAAGCAAATCGGATAAGGGATGAGGAGATTGACGCTTGTTTCCAAATTGGATCAAATGGGTTATCTTTAATAGCTAATGTAAGAAAAGCAAAACCCGTTCGACCGGTACAAATCCTTACCCATTGTAATGCGGGCTGGTTGGCGACGGTTAAATGGGGAACTGCTCTTGCCCCCATCTACATGGCGCATGAGGCCGGAATTCCCGTACATGTTTGGGTCGACGAAACCCGCCCCCGCAATCAGGGAGCGCGGCTTACTGCATGGGAACTCTCCAATGCCGGAATTCCCCATACCGTTATCGCCGACAACACAGGAGGTCACCTTATGCAAAACGAACTGGTAGACATGGTCATAGTTGGCAGCGACCGCACTGCAGCCAACGGAGATGTAGCCAACAAAATTGGCACTTATCTAAAGGCTGTCGCGGCTGCCGACAATAAAGTTCCATTCTATGTGGCACTGCCAACCTCAACTTTTGACCTTTCGTTGGGAGAGGGACTCAGTCAGATCGCCATCGAAGAAAGAGAAGCATCGGAGGTAGAATTCATTGAGGGTTGGGATGGTGAGAAGATTGCTAAAGTTCGTCTGGTGCCCGAAGGGTCTCCTGTTGCCAATTATGGATTTGATGTTACACCTGCCCGGCTCATTACCCTCCTGATTACAGAAAAGGGAACCTGCAGGGCCAATACATCTGCAATTCAAAATCTGATGAAAAGGCGTTAACCCTTCTGGATGACCGACCAAAGCCGGCATTATTGATTGCTGAGCGGTATAGGGTTTAATGGGTGATTTCGATGTAAAGAGAATGCATTGGTTGCGTCTTGAGGGTTGTTAACGAAGACTAAAAACGCTGCCTCCACAAGCATACGGAAATCCCATTTTTGAAAGACCCTGAAAGAAAGACAAGATCTTTATCTTCATGTTAAGGGATATTGGTATTTATTCGTTGTGCGTATACACCCAAACCCCGCTTTGTGGCTTTTCTGCCAAAAATTTATTTTTAAGTTCTATGGCTTCCTCTTCATCCTTGGTTGCCGACAAAGCCACCAAATAAAAGTTGTTGATCCACCCAAGATATATAGACTCTGACCCTTTGGCGGTAAGCTGAGACATATACTTTATTGCATTTTCATCGGTCCTGAATGAACCCCCAACCAGATAGTGATACCCAGCATTAGGGTGGGTTATTTCCAAATCACGCGGCATAAGCTCTTCGGCAGGACCTTCGGCTTCAACCACCAAAACCTCCTGTTCTGGAGCTGGCTCAGCAGGTGGAAGAATTTCTGGAAGAGAGGTCTGAGGCGCAACAGCTGTTTGTGAGGTTTCTACATCGAAAAAGCCGAGATAAACAGATGCTCCGGCTGTTGCCAATAAAATCAACAGGGCCGCATAGAGCCACCATGCAGTTTTCTTCGATGGGCTTAATGGAGCATCCTGGGCCACTGAGCGCACCCCCGCAGTTTTTCCCAACGATGCAGGGTGAATAGGTTCAAGACCAAAAGCTCCGTCCAAGGTTTCGGCCTCAGGAAAAGCCTCAAAACGGAAATCTTGCCCGTTGCGGCTCAGTGTACCCAGCCGGTTTAAATTAATGGTTTCGTTGTGGTCTAATTTATACAGCAGCTCGTCGCAATAGGCCTCCAGCTCTTTGTGTGCAAGTGGCGCTGGAATATCCTCGGCACGGGCTACATAATTTAAAAGAATGCCGTCGTTTAGGTTGAGTTCGGGCTGAAAAGTAATGGTGCGCGACGGGGGCAGCAGTCTTGCCGTTTGAACATCGAAACGCGCAGGCCGATGGTTGGCCACAAAAGCGCCAAAGCCAGGCAAAACAACATATTTCTGATGTTGCAGTAGTTCCGAAATGTAAGGTCCAATATCCACAATGCCGTTTTGTGCAAATATAGGGAAAATCGAAGTTGGACTTGAGCATTCATTGCCAAACTCTGTGCAAAGAATAAATTGTTAGTTTTGTAACACAACACTCAAAAACCAGCAAACAGGTATTTCACAACCGTTATGCAACAAAAAAAGATATTGGTTACCGGAGGTACCGGATACATTGGGTCGCATACAGTGGTAGAGCTGCTTCAGGCAGGCCACAAGGTAACCATTGCCGATAACCTTTCGAATTCCGAAGCTTCGGTGGTCGATCGGATTGAACAAATTGCAGGGTTAAGACCCGAGTTTACCAAAGTGGATCTGGCCAACCAGAGTGAAGCCTATAAATTCTATAAAACCCAACATGCCGTTGATGCGGTTATACACTTTGCTGCCTCGAAAGCGGTGGGCGAATCGGTCGAAAAACCATTAATGTATTACCACAACAACCTCAATTCGTTGATCCATCTCTTGGAATTCACTCAGGGTCATAACATTGATAGTCTTGTTTTCTCCTCCTCCTGTACTGTTTACGGACAGCCTACAACGCTGCCGGTTACTGAAGCAACCGAACGTCATGAGGCTGAATCACCCTACGGTAATACCAAACGAATTGGGGAAGATATTCTGCGCGACTATATTAAGGCAAACAGTCATTTGAATGGAATTGCTTTGCGGTACTTTAATCCTATAGGTGCGCACCACTCTGCGTTGATTGGAGAACTGCCGCGCGGCGTTCCGGGCAACCTCGTACCGTTTGTCACCCAAACCGCAGCTGGAATCAGAGGGCAGTTGCAGATTTTTGGCTCCGACTACAACACACCCGATGGAACAGCTATTCGTGATTATATCGATGTGGTTGACCTTGCAAGGGCGCATGTTGTGGCCATTCAACGGCTTCTGGATAGCAAGAATCTATCGAAGTTTGAGCTGTATAACCTTGGCACCGGCAGAGGAGTTTCGGTACTTGAATTGGTGCAAACCTTCGAAAAGGTAACCCAACAAAAAGTTAATTATCGTATTTCCGATCGCAGACCGGGCGATATCGAACAAATATGGGCCGATACGACACTTGCAAACCAAACACTGGGATGGAAAGCCGAAAAAGATCTGGAAGAAACCTTACTTTCTGCTTGGAACTGGGAAAAACATATTCGCGGAATCAGCTAAAGGGTTGCTGCAATTATATTCTGTTAATTTTTAATTCTAAACCTTAGAAAGCCCCGAAAAGAATTTAAAGCAAATGGCGATGAGAAAAATATTGATTACTGGCGGAGCCGGATTTATAGGATCGCATTTGGTACGACGCTTTGTAAAAGGGTATCCCGATTATCATATCTACAACCTTGATAAACTCACCTATGCCGGAAATCTGGAAAACCTTAAAGACGTGGAGCAAATTCCCAACTATACCTTTTTGAAGGGTGACATTGTTGATGGAGGAATTGTTGATGCACTCTTTCAAAAATACCAATTCGATGGTGTAATTCATCTTGCAGCCGAATCGCATGTTGATCGGTCGATCTCCAATCCGCTCGAATTTGTTTATACCAATGTAATCGGGACGGTAAACCTGTTAAATGCTGCACGCAAGAGTTGGAGGAATTCTGGCACCGATAATCTTTTTTACCATGTATCGACCGATGAAGTATATGGCTCGTTGGGAGAATCCGGACTGTTTACAGAAGATTCCCGCTACGATCCGCACAGTCCTTACTCTGCTTCAAAAGCAAGTTCAGATCATTTTGTAAGGGCATATTTCGATACCTACCAATTGCCGGTGGTTATCTCCAACTGCTCCAACAATTATGGTTCGTACCAATTCCCCGAAAAGCTTATTCCTCTCTTTATCAACAACATTCAGCACAACAAACCGCTGCCGGTTTATGGCAAGGGAGAAAATGTACGCGACTGGTTGTGGGTTGAGGACCATGCCAGAGCAATAGACGTTATCTTTCACCAAGGAAAATGCGGAAACACCTACAACATAGGCGGGCACAATGAATGGACAAACATCGACCTCATACGGTTGATGTGCCGGCTGATGGACAGCAGACTCAACCGCGCTGTCGGCACTTCAGAGCAGTTGATCACTTATGTAAAAGACCGGGCTGGTCACGATCTCCGTTATGCAATCGATTCTACGAAGCTACAGCATGAACTTGGTTGGACACCAAGTCTTCAATTCGAGGAGGGATTGGCCATCACAATAGACTGGTATCTACAAAATGGGGGCTGGCTTGATCGCGTTACCAGTGGAGAATATCAAAACTATTACACCCAGCAATATCATCAAAGATAACACCATCATTATGCACCGACGGAATTTTTTTAAAACATCAGCCTTGGGCGGTTCAGCACTTGCCATCGCAGGGGTGGCAGGTTGCCATTCGCACAACAATGAACGCTCAGCATCAGAAATTCATATAGATCCAAGGTTTGAATTAAACGAAGAGACGATTCTTGGTTTGCAATCAAAAATGGAAAAAGGGATCCTCACTGCAGAGGCCTTAACGCAAAAATACCTCGACCGGATTGCAGCCATCGACCCTTTCCTCAATTCAATGCTCGAAATTAACCCCGATGCCCTTTCCATTGCACGTCGGCTCGACGTTGAACGCAAAAGTGGCAATGTACGAGGTCCTCTTCATGGAATTCCGATCGTAATCAAAGACAATATTGATACCGCCGACAAAATGTCGACTACCGCCGGTTCGCTGGCATTGGAGGGACATATTGCAGCAGAAGATGCTCAGATAGTTGCCCGACTGCGAGAGGCAGGCGCAGTATTGTTGGGAAAAACCAACCTCAGTGAATGGGCAAATTTCCGAAGCACGCGTTCCAGCAGTGGTTGGAGTGGTCGGGGCGGACAGGTACGGAATCCCTATGCACTCGACAGAAGTCCGTGTGGTTCAAGTTCCGGCACTGGAGCTGCCATCGCAGGCAACCTTTGCGCCATTGGCATAGGTACCGAAACAAATGGCTCCATCGTTTGCCCGTCGGGTATCAATGGTCTGGTGGGGGTAAAACCTACACTCGGTTTGTGGAGTCGCCGAGGAATCATCCCCATTGCCCATAGCCAGGATACAGCCGGCCCGATGTGCCGCACAGTTACCGATGCTGCGGTACTTCTCGGGGCGCTCGCCGGTTTCGACGATCAGGATGCTGAAACCCATATAGCGCCCGGTGAAATTTTTTCGGACTATACCCAGTTTTTGAAGCAGACAGATCTTAGCGGACTCAGGATTGGTGTTGCCCGTGAGATGTTGGGATTTAATAATCAGATAGATGCGCTCTTCGATGAAGCACTTGATCAGCTCAGATCGCTGGGCGCCATAATCGTTGACCCTGTAAGCTTCGCCACCCGTCGCCAATGGGGAGCTCCTTCATACGAGGTTTTGTTGTATGAATTTAAAGCCGATCTTAACGCTTACCTTGCAGCGCATCCCAGCGCTCCGGTTCAAAGCCTTGCCGATATTATTGCCTTCAACCAGGCGAATGCAGAAAAAGAGATGCCATGGTTTGGTCAGGAGATCATGGAGGCTGCAGAAGCCAAAGGAGACCTTTCGTCGGCAGAATACATCGAAGCACTCCGAAGCTCCAAAAAATATTCTCGTGAAGAAGGAATTGATGCAGTAATGGAGACCTACAATCTGGACGCCATAGTGGCGGGAACGAATGGTCTCGCTTGGAGCATCGACTGGGTGAACGGTGATAATTTTAGTGGGAGCAGTTCCTCTCCGGCAGCCATTTCTGGATATCCCAACATTACTGTTCCCATGGGGCAGGTACATGGTCTGCCAGCTGGAATTTCATTTTTCGGAAGTGCATGGAGTGAGCCAAAATTGCTGCAGATTGCCTACGCTTATGAACAAGCCTCGGCCAAGAGAGTTGCACCCAGCTTCCGGTCAAGTCTGATGGCCTAGTAGTATCCGGAATTATTCACGCTATACATACTCGGAGCCATTACGCAGTTGGACGTCGTTTACAAACTGTCTTATCTGCTGTTCGTCCTCCCGGCGACAAATGAGCAGTGTATTGTTCGACTCTACAACAATATAGCCCTCAAGTCCCTGTATTACAGCAATTTTTTCATTAGGCATGTTTACGATACAGTTCTTATTGTCGTACATCAAAACGTTGCCTCCCGAAACAACATTTCCGGTGTCATCCTTTTCCTTATTTTCGTACAGCGAACCCCATGTTCCCAAATCGCTCCAGCCAAAATCGGCGGTTAAAACATAAACATTGTCCGACTTTTCCATGATTCCATAGTCAATGGAAATGCCCATGCATTCAGAATAGATTTTATTGATGAATGCCTTTTCGTTGGGGGTATTGTAAAGCCTCTCCCCTTGCGCAAAGAGTGTTGCAACCTCGTGCAGGTGGGCATTAAAGGCACGTAAAATGCTTGACAATGACCATAAAAAGATTCCGGAGTTCCAGAAAAATTCTCCACTATCGACAAATACTTTCGCCATTTGAGCATTGGGCTTCTCGGTAAAAGTTTTCACATAGTGAAGGTTGTCAAGCGATTTAAAGTCGGCCTTGTCGCCAACTTGAATATATCCATAGCCGGTTTCAGGCCGGTTGGGATGAATGCCCAAAGTAAGCAGTGCGCGATTGTTCGATACAAAATCGAGTCCGTTGGCAATTTGACGTAAAAACTCCTCTTCCTTCAGAATCAAATGATCGGAGGGGGCTACAATTAAATTGGCATTGGGGTTAATGGTCTTTATCTTATAGGCTGCATAGGCGATACACGGCGCGGTATTCCGACGCAAAGGCTCTCCCAGTATCTGATCGGATGATAACCCTGGTAGTTGTTCGAGAACCATATCTACATAATCGACGCTTGTAACAACATAGATGTTTTCGATAGGTACAATTTTCGAAAAACGATCGAAAGCCTGCTGTAAAAGCGACCTTCCAGTACCCATTATATCCAAAAACTGCTTGGGCATATCCTTACGGCTCATTGGCCAGAATCGGGCACCAATGCCGCCTGCCATTATAATACAATAGTTGTTGCTCATTTCAGTTGGTTAATCATTGCTTCAAATATATCGAATTATCCCGAAACAAGGACCGAGCCAATTCGACAATCAAGTAATGCCGGTTCTTGAATATAAGTTGTAATTTAGTCTCAAATTTCTCACCAAGAATCTACCTCAGGGATTGGATAGGTCGCTCCGTTAAATTACTGATTCTTTAAATGAAGCTACTGTTTCATATAGGCCGCTATTTTTCGATGCTTGGAAAGGTGTTCCTCAAACCAGAGAAACACAAAATGTATTTCCGGCAATTGATGCATGAAATCGACTCTCTGGGTATCAACTCTCTGGGTATTGTGGTAATGATCTCCCTTTTTATTGGTGGCATTCTTACCATTCAGCTGGCCTACAACCTAATGAACCCGCTCTACCCAAAAACACTCATAGGTTTAGGCACCCGCGACACCCTGATTCTGGAATTTTCATCCACCATTATGGGGCTTATTCTAGCCGGGAAAATAGGTTCGAATATAACATCCGAGATTGGTTCAATGCGGGTTACCGAGCAAATAGACTCGCTCGAGATTATGGGGGTAAACTCGATAGGATACTTAATACTGCCCAAAATTGTTGCCGTAGTGATGATTATGCCACTGTTGGTTATTATGAGCATTTTTTTCGGTTTGTTGGGAGGTTTGATTGTAGGACCTGCTGCTGGTGTGGTAACCGCTGCTGAATACATCGATGGTATCCGCTATTTTTTTGTGCCCTATTATGTTACTTTCACTTTGATAAAATCGGTCTTTTTTGGATTTCTTATTGCTTCCGTCCCAGCCTATTTTGGATACTATGTTCAGGGAGGAGCCCTAGAGGTTGGAAAAGCAAGTACCCGGGCAGTGGTAAATACCAATATTCTGATTCTTTTGTTTGACTTAATTCTCACTCAACTGCTGTTGACATGATTGAAGTTAAAAACATCAGCAAATCGTTCGACGGTACCAGGGTGCTGCACAACATTTCGAGTACTTTTGAAAGAGGTAAAACCAACCTAATCATTGGCCGCAGCGGTTCGGGCAAAACGGTGTTGCTAAAATCGATTCTCGGACTCTACGATGTGGACGAGGGAAGCATACGCTATCACGACCGTGAGTTTACCATAATGAGAGAACACGAGCGCAAATTGCTGCGGCGCGAGTTGGGCATGGTATTCCAGGGAGGGGCTTTGTTTGATTCCTTATCGGTTGAAGAAAATGTGCGTTTCCCCCTCGATATGTTCACGGTGTTGTCGCCCAAGGAAAAACTGGTGCGGGTAGATTTTTGTCTCGAGCATGTTGGCATTTCTCAGTCGAACCATCTTTTTCCCTCCGAGATAAGCGGTGGAATGCAAAAACGGGTTGCCATTGCGCGTGCTATCGCACTTAATCCGAAGTATCTTTTTTGCGATGAACCCAACTCAGGGCTCGATCCTGAAACAGCAACGAGAATCGATAACCTTATTCGTGATCTAACTGTAGAGTTTCAGATGACGACCATCATCAATACCCATGACATGAATTCCGTTATCGAGATCGGCGACACCGTGCTTTTTATCCACAAGGGAGAAAAGTGCTGGGAAGGCTCTAGGTCGAATATCCTAGACTCTGACAATCAGGTACTTAACGACTTTATTTTTGCCAACAAACTATACGCCCAGATGAAGAACCGTTGAATTGCACAGGAAAGAACCATGCCAATGGTTACTTTTTGGGCACCAGTGTAACCACCGGCACCATCATCTCTTCCATCGAAATTCCACCATGTTGAAAGGTGTTGTTGTAATATCCAGCATAGTGGCTGTAATTGTTCGGATACACAAAAAAATCGGAAGCCTGTGCAAAAATATAGCTGGTACTCATATTGCGAACCGGAAGAAACACTTCTTTGGGCTGGGTAACCTCGAATACCTGCTTTGATTTGTAGTTCAGGTTGCGGCCAAGTTTATACCGTAAATTGGTATTGGTTTCACGGTCGCCTATCACCCTTACTGGGTTATTCACCCTTATGGTACCATGGTCGGTAGTCACCACCAATTTCATATCGTTTGAGGCCACAGCAATCAGCAAATCAAGCAGCGACGAGTGGTTAAACCAACTCATTGTAAGCGAACGGTATGCCTTTTCATCAGAAGCGAGTTCCCGAATCATATCCATTTCTGTTCGGGCATGAGAGATCATATCAACAAAATTGAAAACCACAACCGAAAGGTCACTCTCGCGGATGCCCCTAATGGTTTCAGTTAGTTTACGCTCTGATTTGAAATTGGAAAGCTTATCAAAGTAAAGTTTTTCCTTTCTGCCCAGCCTGAGCATTTGCCGACGAAGAAGTTCCGCTTCGTTCATGTTTTTATGCCCATCATTGTCGTCATCCTCCCAGAGATCCGGATAGATCTTTTGAATCTCAGAAGGCATTAATCCGGCGAACATACTGTTCCTGGCATACATGGTTGCTGTTGGCAAGATACTGTAGTATAGCTCCTCCTCAACTGTATTATAGTATTCACCTATCACTTTACTCATTTGCCTCCACTGGTCGTAACGGAGATTATCGATGACCAAGACAAAAACCTTTCGACCGTCGTTCAGCAATGGAAAAACCTTATGGCGAAAAACATCGGTCGAAAGCAATGGTCTACTCACAGGCGATTGGCTGAACCATCCTGCATAGTTTTCGCGGATAAACTTAAAAAAAGCAGCATTTGCCTCACTCTTTTGATGGATCAAAACATCATCCATAGCAGAATCGCCGGAAAGACCCAGTTCCAATTCCCAAAATACAAGCTTGCGGTATATCTCAACCCATTCAGCAGCGCTGAGGCGGTTGTTGAGCTGCATTCCAATCTGCGAAAATTCAGACTGATATGCGGTAGTGGTTTGCTGGGTGATAAGTCGCTTAACCTCTACATTCTTTTTCAGGGTCAGTAAAATCTGTTTGGGATTAACCGGCTTAATGAGGTAATCGGCAATTTGGGCCCCAACCGCTTCGTCCATTATGTTTTCTTCTTCACTCTTGGTTATCATTACTACCGGAATATTGGAACTCATTGCCTTAATCCGATTCAAAGTTTCGAGACCGCTCAAACCAGGCATATTCTCGTCGAGGAAGATAATATCAAAATAATTTTGCCCAACCATGTCGAGTGCATCGGTTCCATTGTTGGCAGTTAATACCTCGTACCCCTTTTCGGCCAAAAAAAGAATATGGGGCTTGAGCAAATCGATTTCATCGTCGACCCAGAGTATTTTAATTTTTCGCATATCCTCTGTTCATTTGATGGAAAGTGTGAAAGTTTCTCGGGGCATTGTTTTTTCTATGGCAAGGCTTTTTCTATTGCCCAAGATACTCCATGCGGTAGAACTCCATATATTCCGATATATTCTTACGGTCAATAAAGATGCCAAGATTGCCCTGGGTAATTATAAAGTTTCGGTAGTCGAGATTTCCAAGGGGTGAAAACAGATCCCGCCGACCAACCAGCTGCTGCAAGTAAGCTCTGGAAGAGTCTTTGTCGGGAAGAACACCAATATTGAGCAAAACTCTGAAATCGTCGAGTACGCGTTCCTCAACCTTCAGTCCAAGCGACGCAAATTCAACGGAATTGAACTGAACAATGTTTCGAACAAGCTGCTCTTTATCGAAACCCTCTGAAGGTACAACCATAACAAACAACTGCTCTCCCGAAGTTTCAGGGAGGTAGGGCCCGGTAACCGGAGACACTTCCCTTAAAACCGGCATTGGCTGACCAACTGGCACAGCAGGCTGGGATGTCGGCGCAACCGCGGGAGAAGTAGAAGTGCGTTGCAAATAACTACTTCGAAAGAACTCCATATAACCATCAACAGCAAGGTTCTCAATTAAACGATCGAGGTTTCTGTCTGTTATCAGGAAATTACGGTACGAAGTTTGGCCTAAGGAGGCATACAGTGTACGTTCAAGAATTGCTCGCCTGAAATACGACATACTTTCGTTGTAGCCGGGCAATCCACGCACCATTAAAAATTGATAATCCCCTGCCTGTCTGATTTGGACCGCCAAATTCCAGAGTCGAAATTCCGACCGGTTAAATTCGGCCAGCTGATTGAGCAACGTACGAAGGGAGATCCTGCTATCCATTACCGCCACCACAAAGTTCTGAGTGGTATCGATTGCCATGCTGTAAAGAGATTCGACCACCGGCACATCGACCGAAACGAATCTTCCTCGCTCACTCAAGAGCTCATCTTCTCGTTCTGCTCTGGCCATCAACTCCTCGGGAGAGACTTCTAAAGCATCATCGCTAAAATCGGGTCCGATAAAACGGCTGTAATTGCGGAGATAGAATCGAAGATATTCGGCAATTGACTTATCGGCGGAAATTTGCCTGTAATTGGTTGAAGACACTACAAAATTATAGTAGTCGACTCCCCGTAAAGTTGCGAAAGCCTGTGCATTTCGAATAATGGCGCGGAAATAGATCAATGCCTGCTCCTTATTTCCCAGCGATCTTATTACCAATAGAGAGGTGGCAGCATCTAGGTTTTCGACATCCACATCAAAATCGTACCGAGTATAGTGATCGAGGTTATAATTGGCAAGATCAAACTTAAGTCGATTGATATTGACCCCGGCACTTTGCGGAAAGGAGAGCACAAAATAGTGCACCAGCTCTTCATCGTAGCTATATTTGCCTCCAAATTCATCCAACTCGGGATTAGAAGCTGTAAGCAGTTCATCATTAATGATGGTATCGTGCAGATAGCCCAAATCGACCAATCGTTGATAGTCAGTAAGCGTACTATCCTGTATGAGTGTAAGAATCTCCTTTGCCAATGGGGCAGGTTCTGCATTTGGATAAGCAGCAATATAACCCTGCAGCCGCCTTTCAAACTCTGTAAGATTTGAGGTAGCTCCCAAAGCCACCGACTCCATGAAATCGATCTTTGAGCGGGTAATACTATCGGGGTCAAGCTCTTTCATTTGCGCTGCCTGGGCGACAACAGTTCCATATAAACCCGACTTGTACGCTCTAAAGGTATTCTGATAAAGTCTGTTCAGGCTATCCTGCTGAATTTGCAATTCGGCGAAGAAATTTGGATTCAGGAGGTATTGCGCATAGCGACTTTCGGGATATCGATCAACAATCAGGCTTCGGAAAAAGGCTGCTCTGTTGGTGTTGCCCATCAACTCGAACAAATCGTAGAGATCAAAATAGTTCGAAAGAAGATAAATATTTTCGGGATAACGGTTGTTCAAAGCTTCGAATGATTCTGCCGAACGGGGATAGTCATTAAAATCGGATCTAAAGATTTTACCTGCATTGTACAATGCATCGCGTATTTTGTGGTGAGAGATCTCCATCAGCGAATCGGTCAGCGGAAGATCCTGTGTATAATAATCACGCTGCATAGGATCGGTTTCCCGAGATACCAAAAGGGATGAATCAACCAACTCTGCAAATTCATCGATTTCGCCAAAACCTGACAAGCTTTTGTTTTGTCTTCTCCAATCATCTTCAAGGCGACGCCGACCCCAACGTTGCTGAAACTGCGACCTCCCGAAAGTAATGGTCTGAGGATTGTAAAAATACCAGCCACCCCCCTGATCAGATCTACCCAATCCCATTCGGTATTCGTCAGCTCTTGAATAGGTACCCTGAGCCCCCTGTTGATTCGCCAAAAGCTCAGCATCACTAACCCGCTGGCGCTCTTCTGCAATCCATTGATCAATCAGTACATTTCGTTCCGATTCAGGCATTCGGGCCAGCTTTTGAAGACTGTCCTGAATTTCAACCATTTCAAGATTGTCGACCAGTCGGGCTAGCCCTGTAGACCGCACCGTTAGTTGAGCGTAATCGGGGTAATTGCTGTCGATCACGATCATGGCGGTATCGTAATAAGCCCGGGCATCGCGATAATTTTTGTCGTTGAAATAGATGTCGGCCAAGGTTACAGATGAAAGCGCCTGCTGGAAATTATTATCAACCGAGGCTGCAACTGAGTTGCGGTAATTTTCGATTGCCCCAGTTATGTTTCCCTGCTTAAAGGCAAGATTACCAAGCGCATAGTATATCTGGTCGTTGAATTCAAGATACTTTTCATCACGCAGCATTTTAAGCAAATCGCGGCGCAATTTCTCGGAATCACCAGCTTCGGCCTTCAATTCAAAACTGTTGATCCGGGCATTGAACCCCATATCAAAGGGCGGATTCAGTCGGTTTACGGCCTCGAAAGCCTCAATAGACTGAGGAATATTTCCCGTTTGCTGATAGAGCTGCGCCAAGATATATTGAATGCGAGCCTTCTCTTTCCTCCAAAAACTCTTTTTTAAGGTGATTTCCAGAAGGCGGATCGCTTCTGTAAAATTACTTTGCTTTAAATAAAAATCGGCATTAACCAGCCCCAGCTCTTTGTTGAGTCTCCGGGGAAACTTTGGATCGCTTTGCATGGCCAGCAGCAACTCGGCCGACTCTGTAAATCGTTCCATTTCGCTGTAGCTTCGGGCCAGCCATACCATTGCATCAAACCTTGTGTCCTCTTCCGGAAATTTGCGGATAATGAGTGAAAAGTTCTCGATGGCCGACATAAAGTTGTGTTGATAAAAATAGGCCTGTCCGATAATCAGATAGCTGTCGTCGATCCAGTTATTGAACTCCTCGCGGCTGGCAAACTGCTGGTAGCTTCGCGTTCTGATTTTTCGGCGTTTCGGTTTGACTGTAATCGACCGAGTTTGAATAACCTTATTGGCCTTAAGAACCGCATTGTTCATGTCGGCCTTGGCCACATTTGCAGCAGCTGTATAACTCTCCTTGTAAAGCGGCAATACCGATGTAAAATCGTCCTTTACCGATTGGTCAATCCGGCGCAAGCCGCTCTTAATGCTCTCTTTACCGTTAAAATAGATATTGTACCTGGCTGTCACGTTGTTGTAGGTACGCGTTGCCCTAGTATTTTTGCTGGTCGAACATCCGACCATTACCAGAGCAAGGAGAGCAAAGAGTAGTATATGTGGAGTAAAGCGCTTCAAATAGGGTTGAATCAATTAATAAATTAAACTCTTAAGGGCAACAATTATTGTTTCTGTTAAGCGGATATCCCTAGTTGTTTGTCGAAATTCTCCAACCAAATTCGTGCTGAATTAATTCGAACCTTTGAAAGGGATGAATTGCCATATCAGCCTCACTTCTGGATATACTGGTTAACCAAAAATAATCCATCGAGGGTCAGCAGCGGAGCAACATGCTGGATAGAGGGAATGTGGTCCGACATAATCTGGCTGAGTCCTCCTGTTGCAACTACCGTAACCGGACGTCCCAACTCCTTCCCAATGAGGCCAATGATATGATCAACCAATCCTGAATAACCCAGTACAATTCCCGATTGAATGGCATGAACGGTATTCAGTCCAAGCACCGACGGGGGGGGTACCAGGTGAACCCGTGGTAGCTGAGCCGTCTTTCCAGCCAGCGCATTTACTGCAGTATTTAGCCCCGGAGCAATGGCAACACCCAGAATCTGACCATCGTTTCCGATGGTAGTGAAAGTAAGAGCAGTGCCAAAATCAATTACCGTAACATGATCGCCAAATCGGGTATAGGCAGCTAGGGAATTGACTACCAGGTCGGAACCTATCTGGTAAGGATTGAGTATTTTAATCGGGAGTTTATCATAGATGTCGGGGCCAACAATGATGGGTGTTAACTTGAGAAACTTATGCAACATGTCAATAAAGGGCTGCACAAGGGTGGGGACCACACTGCTTAATACAGCAGTGTCAATGATGCCATTTCCGTAATTTTCGCTGTGGAGCAGTGAGCGAAAAATAACCTCATACTCATCGGCGGTTTTAAAAACATCGGTCTGAATTCGCCAGTCGGAAATCCATTGCTTTCCATCGTTGATTCCAAATACAATGTTGGTATTTCCAATGTCAATTGCCAGTAACATAGCCTAATCTCCTTCTCAATGATTGCGTTTTTGTATCCTCGGTCTTTTGCACTGCGCATGAATCGGGGAATACAACCCCTCAAAAATGTGAATAATTGACCAAACACGCCGCAAAACAATAAAATATTTAGCAAGAATCGCGAACTCTATACCGGCGAATCACATCATTCTGATGCCAATCTCTATAAAAAACCCCTATCCGATCACCTATCAGGCATTTTGTGCCTGGCATTTACAGCATCGCCCATTCATGCAAACAAATTACACATCATCAACAGCAAGGCCGGTTGCATTCGCAACCGGCCAGCAATAACTTTATGTAAGAGCAACTGCGAAAACTATACCGTTCCGGGAACCGGAACCTCGGCTGTATCCACAATGCCTACTTTGCCCATAATGTATACATCAGGACCCAGCTTCATGTCAGAGTTCATCATCTCCTCGAAGGTAACTTCTTTCCCTGTATAGGCAGAGGCCCTTCCCATTATGGCTACCATATTGGAGATGGCAGTTCCCTCGGCCTCGTTAATTGGAATGTTTTGACGGATACAGGTTACCAGATTTATATGCTCTTGCACGTATGGATCAACTTTCACCGACCGAGTAGGTTCACCAGCATCGTTAACAGGATACTGAAAGTTGTAAACTGGGTTCATTGAGAGGTCGTAAATGGCATTCTGACAGTTGGTCTGCCCGCGGGTACCCCTTATCCATTCGCTGACATTGGTAACCGTTCCATTCATTTGGCGGCACATGCTATGCATATGCATGCCATTATCGTACACAAAATCGATCGAGAAATTGTCGAACTGATCGCCGGTTACCCTGCGCTGACGTGAGCCAAAACCAACAGCTTTTATTGGATGGGTTCCTGTAAACCAGTTTACTACATCGATATTGTGGATATGTTGTTCAACAATGTGATCGCCCGATACCCAGAGCCAATTAACCCAATCGCGAATCATATACTCCATTTCGGACCAATCGGCCTGTGGGTTTCGATACCAAAGCTGCGACTGATTCCAGTAAGCATTTGCTCCAATAATTTCGCCAATTGCACCGGTAGCCACCTGTTTGTATATATCAATATAATCGGCTTGATGCCGCCGCTGAGTTCCTGTTATAACCTTTAAGCCCAACCCGTCGGCCACCTTGGAAGAGGCCATAATCCGGCGCACACCTTGTGGGTCGACCGCAACTGGTTTTTCCATAAACACGTGCTTTCTGGCATTTACAGCTGCCTCAAAATGGTCTGGGCGGAACACAGGAGGCGCACAAAGAATTACAATGTCAACATCGGATGCGATAACCCTTTCGTAGTTGTCGAAACCAACAAAACAGTTCTCTTCTGGCACTTCAACATTAAAATCTTTTAAAATTCTGGCCTTGCAAGAGTCGACCCGGTCTTTGAAAACATCGCCAAGGGCAGTAATAGTTAAATTTGGACCTGAAGATAACCAGTTCAGCGCAGCACCGGTACCACGCCCGCCGCAACCAATAATGCCGGCTTTGAGCGGACGACCATCAGGAGCCAACTCAAGCATTGGAGGTAGATTAAGATCTGAGAGTTGTTTAAAACTGCCCCGGTCGGCCGAACCACCCCCTGATGAACACGATGCCAAGGGACCGAACCCAACGGTACCCACAGCTCCTATGGCAGCAGCACCGGTCAGGAATTTTCTTCTCGAAAAGTTTGTTTCACTCATAATAGGTATACTAT
>CAYGIQ010000048.1:0-9129 GCA_964349885.1 uncultured Prolixibacteraceae bacterium
TTTGAGGCTGATTGCCCAGATTCATTTCTTTTTAGTACTTTAACAAGCGATGTTTAACCCCCCTCAACACATTGTATGGTTGAGTTTTTTCTGCGTCGCACGCCGTTGCTCCGGCCTTTAATGGCATTTGTAGCCGGCATTGTTTTATCCAACAGTAGTTCGCCCGATTATGCGGTGTATTACCTATCTTTTGCATTGTTAATGCTTCTTATTGCAGCAGTAATTGTGCGGTGGGGGAGTCTTGGCCTTAACACAACTTCGGGGGTGCTGCTGCTTTTTATGTTTGCAGCACTTGGAGCCTATAGACAGGCTGATTACAGAAACCATCAGGAGAATACGCAGGTTGGCGGCTATTGGACTACCTTGCTGGAGCGGCCTACGCCTACCGCTCGTTCCTATCGTGCCGAGGCGCTCATAATTGCCCAGCAGCAAGGTGTAGAGCGGTTTGCCATGAAAGAAAAGATCCTGGTCTACTTCGCTGCCACAGTGGAAGCCGATACTTTGCTGCCAGGCGACAAGCTCTTTTTTACGGAAAACCCCCGACCCATTAACAACGGAACAAATCCCCATGCCTTCGATTTTTCGGGATTGATGCAACGCCGTAATATTTACCGGCAAGTCTACCTCAATGCTGATGCTTATACCCATATTGGAAAGGATTCTACCAATAGAATTCGAGTCGAAGCCGAGCGAATGCGAGAAAGGTTGCTTGCAGTTTATGCGCAAAGCGGATTGGAGGGAGACGCACTGGCCATTTTATCGGCCCTTTCACTCGGGCAGAAAAAACTTTTGGAGCCTGAGGTTCGGCAGACATTTGCAGCTGCTGGTGCTACCCACATACTGGCGGTATCCGGATTGCATGTGGGGATTCTTTTTATGGCGTTCAACCTAACGTTTGCCCCTTTAAGACGTTCAAAAAAAGGACGTTATGTATTTATGTTCTTGGCCATCCTTGTTTTATGGTTGTATGCACTTGTAACTGGACTTTCTCCATCAGTGCAAAGGGCTTCCCTTATGTTTTCCCTGTTGCAGATCGGAATTTCTTTGCGAAGACCGGTCAATGTATACAATACTTTGGCAGGTTCTGCTCTTCTGCTGCTGTTGGTGCAACCCTTGCTGCTTTACGAAGTAGGATTTCAATTAAGTTATGCTGCGGTTACGTCCATCGTTTATTTTCAGCCCCGTATTGTTTCATTGATCAAAGTACGAAACAAGGTGCTAAAATATATTTGGGAGTTGTCGGCCGTATCGGTGGCAGCACAATTGGGTACCTTCGCAATAGCTGGGTTTTATTTTAACCAGTTTCCAGTCTGGTTTTTGCTGACCAACTTAGTGGTCATTCCAGCGGCATTGGTTTTCATTTTGCTGGGAATAGCCATTCTGGCTACCAGCTGGCTACCTTTTATCGCGGAAATTTTGGCTGCAGTAACCGCAAAACTATTGCATGTAATGCATGGAATACTTCAATGGATTGAAGCGCTGCCGTCTGCTCTTTACAGTGGTTTTCTGCTCGATAGATTTATGCTGATGGGAATTATTGTAGGCATTCTTTTGGGAGTTTTGGTTTTGGAAACTCGACGTATGGTATACATCCGGCTTCTACTCTTTACTGGAATTGTTTTTTATGGTTATTCGGCCGTAAACAAATGGTTGACGTGTCATAGCAGCGGAATGGTGGTTTATGATTACCGGCAACCAGTGCTACACCTTTTTGCTGGTCGCATCAATTATGTAGTCGCACCTGCCAGCGTCGTCGAAAACGACCGGCCCTTATTGATGGTCGATCGGGTAGTGCAGTCAAAGGGGTTTAGGAAACCACAGTGGATATCCTTTGAAGATGACTTCTCAGATCGTTACCTTTCAAAAGTTGGAGAGCGGTTGTATTTTGTTGGTCGATCGATCTTACTTCCGGGGCAAAACAATGGAGTAAGCGAAGAGGAGTATTTCGACTATGCCATAGAGACTCGCGGATTTGGCCGGAACAGAAGGGTCGGACAACACATTGTTTATGGTTTTGTAGGGTACAGCGCGTTCCAAGATACCATCCATTCCAACCAACATTCAATCCGCAACAATGGTGCCTTTTATCAAAATTTCAGCCCTTTTGAAGATGCTAGGGCTTGGTGGAAGTTCTGGTAATCGTTTGGTTTATTGCCGGTGCAGGATGAATGAAATAATTCACAACACTTCTGATGGTGGTTTAAACCGCATTCCGTGCAAAACGGGTAGCAACCAATCATCTAAAATCAGATGTTGCCTGAGCCTTTCAGGTATTTCAACTGCAAGACTACATCAAGATTAGGTAAATTCGTGACCAGCCAATCTTGGTCTGGACGATAATGTGGCTAATTATTAGTAAATTTAGGGTATTATGCCTTACTTTGACGGCTTTTTTTAACATCGGATATTGAAGGGAGACCAATCGGTATCAGATCATATTTAAAGCTGCCACAACGCTTAACAAGGACAGTTCCTGAGGCGAACGCAGGTTGCCTAAAACAAAACATTTTACGCAAATGAAAGTTGTAATAGCCGGAGCAGGTGAGGTGGGAACCCACCTGGCAAAAATGCTCAGCAGGGAGAATCACGATATTGTTTTGCTGCACCACGATCAGGAGAAGTTGAATCAAATAGCGCGTGATGTCGATTTGCTTACGGTGACCGGCTCTGCCCACTCTTTCAATGATCTTAAGAATACCGGACTCAACAAAGCCGACCTGTTCATCTGTGTTACACCTTCGGAGGAACGCAATGTGCTGGCCTGTGCCATGGCCCATTATCTGGGAGTTGGTCGAACCATTGCCAGAATCAACAACTCAGAATACCTTCAGGAGCGTTACCGCGAGAAGCTCCGAAATATGGGTGTCCACGAGCTAATCTACCCCGAAAGTCTAGCAGCCAAAGAGATTGTTTCTTCAATCAAACTCACCGGGACTAGGCAGATGATCGAGTTTTCCGGTGGAAAGCTGGTTTTGCTGGCCATTAAGATCCGTGGAAATGCCCCCATCGTAAACCATACGCTCGAAGAGCTTTCCTATCGCATTAAGGATGTGCTGGCTGTAGCGATTCGACGTGGTAAGGAGACTATTATACCATCAGGTAAGGACTATATCCGTAGTGGCGATATCGTCTTTTTTGTCACGAACCAGTCTGCCCAGGCTATGGTCTTTGAATTGGCGGGTAAAGAGCTTTACGAAATAAAAAACATTCTGTTTTTAGGGGGAAGTCGAATTGCCCAGAAAGCGATTGAAAAGTTAGGCAATCAATACCGAATAAAGGTTATTGAGGCCGATAAGGAGCGATGCGAGCGGTTGGCCGATCAATTCGAGAATGTTTTGGTCATCAATGGCGATGGAAGGGATATTGAACTTCTTAAGGAGGAGGGCCTTGAAAACATGGATGCCTTCATTGCCACAACCGGCAGCTCCGAAAACAACATGCTTGCCTGTCATTTGGCCAAATCGTATGGTTTAAAGAGAACTGTGGCCGAAGTTGAAAATTTAGATCTGATGGGGATTGCCGAAGGAATGGACATCGGTACGCTGATCAATAAAAAGCTGATTGCAGCAAGTTACATATACCGTTTTACACTCAACGCCGAAATTGCCAGTGTAAAATGTCTGACCGCTTCCGAAGCCGAAGTCTTTGAGTTCGTTGCTAAACCGGGTGCCCGCATCACTTCCAAACGGGTAATGGACCTTGATTTTCCAGAGGAAGCCAAAATTGGGGGCATTGTTCGTGGTGACAAGGGATTTATTGTCGACGGACAGACGGTGATTGCAGAGGGCGACAAGGTGGTTGTTTTTACGCTGCCTTCGGGCATCAAAAAGCTCGAGAAGTTTTTTAAATAATCACTCTCTCTCAGCAACTTATGATGTTTGCAGGCTAATACCGCATAAAACGGGTAGGTCTTGCAGCTTGGTGCTTGAATGCATCAAATGCTAAGTTTTCCTTTTCCTTGTCGGGTAATTATTGGCTCTTCAGAGGTGAAATCAACTACCGTCGATGGTATTGTTTCTCCATATCCACCGTCGATTATCAAGTCTACCTGATCTCGGAATTTTTCAAAAATCAATTCCGGATCGGTTGTATATTCCAGCAGTGTATCTTCGTCGTGTATTGAAGTTGAAAGAATGGGGTTGCCCAGTTCTTCAACAATAGCACGTATGATGTTGTTGTCGGGGACACGGATACCAACCGTTTTTTTCTTCCCCTTAAAATATTTGGGCACATTCCCCGAAGCCTCCAATATAAAGGTAAATGGTCCGGGTAGATGCTTTTTTATAACTTTGAAGACCTGATTTGAGATGGGTTTTGTGTAGTAGGCAAGATGACTCAAATCGCTGCATATAAATGAAAAGTTAGACTTCTCCATCTGTACGCCTTTCAGTCGGGCAACTTTTTCGACGGCTTTTGATTGGGTAATATCGCATCCCATCCCATAAACGGTATCGGTAGGATAAATAATTACGCCTCCGTCCCGCAATACATCAACCACTTTGCGAATCTCTTTAGGGTTTGGGTTGTCGTTGAAGAGTCGTATAAACATTACTTATTCTATTTTTGCCGTATAAAAGTAGAATTTTAATCGCAAATTGTTTCGATGGTAACTGAGTATAATGAGCACCCCATTCTGGTTGAAACAGCCGACGGGTCTAAAACACTCTTCTTGAATGAGCTCGATGAGCAGTATCACTCTCTTCATGGAGCAGCTACTGAGTCGGAACATGTTTTTATTCGCCATGGTTTGCTGGCAAAAGTCGATAAGCCTTGTCTAACAATTTTGGAAGTTGGCTTTGGCACTGGCCTCAACTGTCTGCTAACACTCTTAAACTCCAACTTAAAAATACGTTATGTTACCCTGGAAAAGTATGTCCTTAGTAAGGAACTGGTTGACCGGCTCGGTTATGAAAAGTTGGGCGGAGGCAATTTGTTTCGTATGATTCATGCGGCCCCATGGAACACGGAAACGCCTTTGACCCCCGACTTTTCCCTGCTAAAGCTGCAGTGCGACCTTTTGGATATAGAACCCTTGCCTATCGGTTCGGTTGACTTGGTTTACTACGATGCATTCGGACCGGATAAACAACCCGACATGTGGACGGACGAGGTCGTGGGGCATGTTGTGGGATTTATGGCTCCAGGAGCTGTGTTGGTTACCTATACAGCCAAAGGGGAAGTGAGGCGAAGATTTCAACGGTTGGGGCTTACTGCAGAAAGACTTCCAGGACCTCCCGGCAAAAGAGAGATGTTGCGCGCAATTAAACCTGAGCTTAAAGCAACATAACCAAAAAACCGCTATCTTCGCGCCTTCATTCTTCAATAGCAATCAAATGGTTAAGCGGGAAATCAGGAGCTACGACGAAAAACTCAGTTATGCACTGGGTATGAGCCTCGGCAGTAACCTGATCAATGCCGGGGTAAGCACCTTGGACACAGTTTTGTTTTCACAGGCAGTAACCGACCTTTTTCAAGGCTTGTCACCTGCGATGACGCCCGAGGAAGCAAACGAAGTTCTGGATTCCTTCATGAACAGCAAAGGAGGTCAGGACGCATCTGATGCAACGGTGGCCGGTACTGCATTTATGGCCGAGAATGGTGCACGCAAGGAGGTTGTTAGTCTCCCCAGTGGATTGCAGTACGAGGTAATAACCTCGGGCGACGGAGATTTTCCCGGTCCCAACGATCGTGTGCGGTGCCATTACCATGGAACATTAATAGACGGGACCGTGTTCGATAGTTCTGTTCAACGTGGTAATCCTGCCGATTTTCCGGTATCGGGTGTTATTCAGGGATGGATTGAAGCCCTGCAGTTGATGCAGGTTGGTTCAAAATACCGGCTTTTTATTCCTCCACACCTCGCTTACGGCGAACGTGGGGCTGGTGGCTCAATTGGGCCCAATTCAACGCTTATTTTTGAAGTCGAATTGCTCGAAATTTTATAAAAACAATCGGACTATTGGTCTTCCAAAGTCTGACTGTACCCAGTGTGATATAAAACTCAAAAAAAGTAATTATTTGTAACGTATGAAGATTAAATTAACACTCGCTATGGCAACCGTGGTTGCCTTAATGTCAACCTCGTGTCAGAGCGGAGGAGGTAAATCGCCAAAACTCACCAGTGAAGTTGACTCGGTGAGTTACGCTTTAGGAATCTTAATTGGCCAGCAAAATAAGCAAGGACTGGAAGGATTCCCAGGTGGGACTGAAATGGAAGTTAATATTATGGCTGCCTCATTCAGACAGTTTATGAACAACGAAACAACCCTTTTAACCATCGATGAAGCCAACGAAGTAGTTGGAAACTATTTTGATAACCGGAGCAATATAGAGGCTCAGGGAAATCTTGAGAAAGGCAACGCATTTCTGGAAAGCAATCGCAACAGAAGCGGTGTTGTTACTACCGAAAGTGGTCTTCAGTATGAAGTTGTTACACAGGGCAATGGTCCAATTCCCGGTCCATCCGATGTGGTTAGTGTGCATTACCACGGAACCCTCGTCGATGGCAGGGTATTCGATAGTTCATTAGAGCGTGGCGAACCTGTTGAATTTCCTGTTAGCCAGGTAATTCAGGGATGGGTTGAAGCGCTGCAACTAATGCCTGTGGGTTCAAAATGGAACCTATACCTACCTGGCGACCTCGCCTATGGCCCAAGTGGTGCCGGTGGAGACATTGGTCCCAATGAGGTTTTGATTTTTGAAGTCGAACTGCTCGATATTGTCAATCAATAGTAGGAGGCTATTGGCTCCCATAGTTTAAGAAGTATTTATGGCACTTGCAATCAAAGGAAAAATAGAGAAGATTCTCTCTGAAGAAAAGGGAGTTTCACGCGCTGGTAACCAGTGGGCAAAGCAGGAGTTTGTGATCGAAACCATCGATCAGTATCCTAAAAAGGTTTGCTTTACCCTTTTCAACGATAAGGTGGGGTTGGTGAGCAGCGTGAAACCGGGCGACGAGGTGGAAGTTTCTTTTGATGTTGAGTCGCGTGAATACAATGGTAAGTATTACCACAACCTGAATGCATGGAAAATCGAAAAATCATCGGCTGCGAAGGCCGAGGGCGGATACCTGCCACCTCCCGGATTGGGGGATGTTCCTCCAGAGCCAGATGAGGATGGAAGTGATCTTCCTTTCTAAAGTCGTTCAGAATAAAACATAAGGAGCCGGAGTGTCGTTGTACATTCCGGCTTTGCTGTTTTAATGATCTCGGGTAAAAATAAGATGATCATTTGTGCTTAACGTTGGCGCAAAATGATACCCTTCGAGATCGAAGGCTTTTAGATCATCGGGCACATCAATCCCGTGTTGTAAAACAAATCGCGTCATTAACCCCCGTGCTCGTTTTGCGTAAAAGGAGATTATTTTATACGAACCGTTTTTGAGGTCCTTAAAATCAACCTGAATTATTTTTCCTTTGAATGTTTTTCGGTCGACGCTCTTGAAATATTCATTCGAAGCGAGGTTCAACAATTCTGTGCTGCCAATTTCATTCATGTTTTGGTTGATTTGCTTGGCAATTTTGGTTCCCCAGAATTCATATAGATTTTTGTGACGGTCGATCTGCAGTGTTGTACCCATTTCGAGCCGGTGTGGCGAAATCAGATCAAACGGACGCAGAACTCCGTAGAGTCCCGAGAGAATCCGAACCTGTTTTTGCGCAGTCTTAAGTTCCTCCGGTAAAAGTTTCTTGGCATCCAAACCATCGTATACATCTCCGTCGAAAGCCATTATTGCTGCCTTTTGTCCTTCGGGTTGGCCTCCCCATTGCTGATACCGCTCGAAATTGAGCGCAGCAAGTTTGGGGGAAATGTCCATTAGCCTTGCAATGTCGGCAGATGATAATCGCTGCAGTTGCTTCACCAGCCTTGTTACTTCTTTTTCAAATATGGGTTGCGTTGGCTCAAAGTTAAAAGGAGTGGTTGCAAAATTGAGCGATTTGGCAGGTGATAATAGTACGAGCATGGTCAATTGGCAATGAGATGGTTACTGATTCAATTTTTCTTATGTATGTTTCTCCAGCAAAACTACATTTTCAACATGGTGGGTGTGCGGGAACATATCAACCGGTTGCACCCTCGATACCTTGTAAGATCCGGCGAGAAGCGCAATGTCCCTTGCCTGGGTGGCAGGATTGCAGCTCACGTAGACTATCTTTTCGGGGGCAGCCATTAAAACTGCATTGATTACATCTTCGTGCATTCCAGCCCGAGGCGGATCGGTGATTATAACATCGGGCAATCCATGAAGTTCAACAAAACTTTGGTTCAGCAATGCTTTAATATCGCCAGCGAAAAACGCAACGTTGGTAATTCCGTTTTCTGTGGCGTTGATCTGCGCATCTTCAATGGCTTCGGCGACATATTCCATGCCTATTACTTTTTTGGCTTCTGCGGCCACGAAATTGGCTATGGTTCCAGTCCCAGTGTAAAGATCGTACACAAGTTCCTTTCCTGTTAAACCGGCAAATTCGCGGGCCACTTTGTATAGTTCAAAGGCCTGCGCTGCATTCGTTTGGTAGAAACTTTTCGGACCAATCTTAAACTTCAGCCCATTCATCTCCTCCCAAATGTGGTCTCTTCCGGCATAAACTATGATTTCCTGGTCTGTAATGGTATCATTTCCTTTTCCATTGATTACATAAAGAAGTGAGGTTATTTCAGGAAATTCCTGATGCAATGCACTTAGGAGTGCCTCCCTAGCATTTTTATCTTCGTGGTAGAAAGTAACAATTACCATTACTTCGCCGTTCGACGAGGTGCGTATGATCAGCGTTCTCAGGAAACCCTGCTGTGCCCTGATGTCGAAGAATGGAAGGTGGTGTGCCTCGGCATTGGCAGCAATAAAGTTTCGGATGGCATTAGAGGGTTCAGGTTGAAGCCAGCATTTCGCAATTGGTACAACCTTGTCGAAAAGCCCGGGTATGTGAAAACCAAGCGCATTGTGGTTGGATATCTCAATTCCAGAGTCCAATTCAGCCTGCGTTAGCCAACGTTTGTTGGAAAAGGTAAATTCCAGCTTGTTTCGGTAAAACTCTGTTCTTTCCGATCCTAAAATTGGAGAAATGGCTGGCAACGGAACTTTTCCAATTCGTGTAAGCTGATCTTCGACCTGCTTTTGTTTGAACCTTA
>CAYGIQ010000048.1:9139-16924 GCA_964349885.1 uncultured Prolixibacteraceae bacterium
TAATTGTTGCTCGTAAGGTAGATTCTGCCATTTACAGCCACCGCACACTCCAAAATGACTGCAAAATGGATCTTGCCGTAAATCGGAGTAGGAGTGGTAGCGAACTACTCGGGCTTCCATGTAGCGTCGCTTTGAAGTTGTAACCTGCAAGTCGACAATATCGCCGGGAACAGCGTGGGTGGTAAAAACTACCTTGTCGTCGATGCGTGCGAGCGATTTTCCTTCTGCACCGATGTCGGTAATCGACACCTGGCTGAAGAAGGGTTTGATCTTTTTTCGTGCCAAGATTTTTTTTTGCAAAGATAGTAGTTCACATCGACAGAATCACCCCTTTATTTGCCCATCACTTTATCTAAACAAGATGTTTTTTTATTGAAAAAACCTCAGATCCACCTTTTGTTTATCCGATGCATACCTTCGTGAAGGGTTTTTGCCGCAATCGGTAAATTGACAATTTTACCCCGTCGAAGCGGTCAACCAACAGAGACTATATCTGTGTTAAGTTATCATTTATAATGCTGTCGGCATGGGCATTCATGACTTTTCTAATGTTTTGTTCGCAAATTATATGGCTATCTTTACCAGAGGAATTAATGTATCTGCAGTATGAAGAAAATTACGTATGTTTCCCCTGCCGAAGCTGTAAAAGTTGTGAAGTCTAACGACAGGATTCACATGCACAGCGTGGCTGTTACACCTCATCCACTCATCAATGCACTGGTCGACCGTGGCCGGAACAAAGAGTTTCGAAATGTGCGCATACAGCACATTCATACCGAGGGAGCAGCTCCCTATGCCGATCAGGAGTTTGAGGGTATATTCCAGTTGGAATCCTTTTTTGTAGGCGGGAATGTTCGACGGCAAACCCAAGCCGGTTATGCCGATTACATTCCGGTTTTTCTGCATGAGACCCAGCGGCTCATCAGGGATGGCTACCTAAAGGTCGATGTGGCCTTTATTCAGGTATCGGTACCCGATGCCCACGGCTATTGTTCTCTTGGCACTTCGGTCGATGCCACCCTTGCTGCAGTTGAAACAGCTGCGTGCGTTATTGCTATCGTAAATAAGAATGTGCCCCGGGCCTTTGGCGATGCAATGATTAAGGTCGACGACATCGATATATTTGTCAGGGACGACGCTCCTTTGTATGCCTCAGAAATGCCTCCTATTAGCGAAGTAGAATATCAAATTGGTCGGTTTGTTGCCGAATTGGTTGAAGATGGCGCTACCTTACAAATGGGTATTGGGGCGATTCCCAATGCAGTGTTAACGATGCTCGGAAACCATAAAAACCTAGGTGTGCATTCTGAAATGTTCTCAGACGGCCTGCTGCCTCTGGTGGAGAGTGGTGTAGTAAATGGAAGCAACAAAGCTATCGATAAAGGCAAACTGGTAGCGACTTTCCTCATGGGCTCAACCCGGTTGTATGAGTTTATTCACGACAATCCCGGGGTAGCCATGATGGACGTAAGATATACCAACAGGGTAAACATTATTGCCACCAATCCGAAGGTAACGGCTATCAATTCAGCTCTGCAGGTTGATATAACCGGTCAGGTTTGTGCCGACTCCATCGGAACAAAATTTTACTCAGGTGTTGGTGGCCAAATCGACTTTCTAAGGGGTGCTTCGCTGAGCGAAGGAGGCAAGCCCATTATTGCGATTCCCTCCATTACCACCAAAGGGGTTAGTAAGATTATGCCCATTCTTACCCCCGGAGCGGGTGTCGTAAGTACCCGTGCCAACATCCATTGGCTTGTAACCGAATTTGGAGCCGTAAACCTGTATGGACGAACATTGCAGGATCGGGCAAAGTTGATCATTTCTATTGCACATCCAAGTGTTCAGGAAGAACTTGAGCGTGCAGCTTTTGAAAGATTTGGTCCGCATTTTCATTATATTCCTGAATTTGATTGATCTGTAGCGGTTTTTGAAACTGCCTTAAAAAAAGGGCTTATCTTACCGTAAAAATCCTTACCATGCGTCCTCGTAGCCTGTCGTTCACAGTTTGGATGCATATTGGAAAGATACAAGGTGGTTGTTTTGTTGACCACTTAATATAGAGAAACTACTCACCTACATTATTTTAACCTCAATCGATTATGAACGTTTCGCATATTGAACACATTGGTATTGCTGTGGAATCACTCGCCGATGCCATGCCGTTTTATGAAAAGGTCTTTGGCTTAAAATGCTACGCAGTGGAAGAAGTCGCTGATCAAAAGGTTAAAACGGCTTTTTTCCAAGTAGGCCAGACTAAAATTGAGCTTTTGGAAAGCACTGATCCGGAGGGTCCTATTGGAAAATTTTTAGCCAAAAAGGGACAGGGAATTCACCATATCGCATTGGCTGTCGATGATGTTGCAGGTGCCCTGCAGCATGCATCCAATAACGGGGTAACCCTTATCGATCAGGAACCGCGCAAGGGAGCCGAAGGTCTTAAGATCGCCTTCCTGCATCCGCGGTCGACTTTCGGCGTTTTGACCGAATTTTGCTCCGACAAATAGTTACCTATTTTATAAGCATATGTCATGAACAACCAGGATAAAGTACGCCAACTCATCGACCTAAGGGTGGATGCAAAAATGGGCGGCGGACAAAAGAGAATCGATGCCCAACATGCCAAAGGCAAGCAAACGGCCAGAGAGCGGATTGAATTGCTTCTAGATGAGGGTAGTTTCGAAGAGTTCGATATGTTTGTTACCCATCGCTGCACCAATTTTGGCCTCGAAAAAACCCATTTCCTAGGCGATGGTGTAGTTACTGGTTATGGCACCATTGATGGACGGTTGGTCTATGTATATGCGCAGGATTTCACTGTATTTGGTGGTTCATTGTCGGAGACCTTTGCCCAGAAAATATGCAAGGTTATGGACATGGCCATGAAGGTAGGGGCTCCTGTAATCGGGATCAATGATTCGGGTGGTGCCAGAATCCAGGAAGGGGTCACCTCACTGGCAGGATATGCCGAAATTTTTCAGCGCAATATAATGGCCTCGGGAGTAATTCCTCAGCTATCGGCCATTTTTGGACCATGTGCCGGAGGGGCTGTATATTCGCCTGCCCTAACCGACTTCATTGTAATGAGCAAAACCTCTTCTTATATGTTTGTTACCGGTCCGAAGGTTGTGAAGACTGTAACCGGAGAGGATGTAACCGACGAGCAACTCGGCGGAGCTATGATACATGCGTCCAAATCTGGGGTTACCCATTTTGTGAGCGACGATGAGCAGGAAGGCATAAGTCTTATCCGCAAGATGCTTTCCTATATGCCTCAAAATAATCTTGAGGAGGCACCTCTGGCTGCTTGCGACGACCCCATCGACCGGCTCGATGATATGCTCAACGAAATTATTCCCGAAAATCCCAACAAACCTTACGACGTAAAGGATGTGATTCATTCCATAGTCGACTATGGCGAGTTTATGGAGGTTCATCGATACTATGCCCCCAATATTGTAGTGGGCTTTGCCCGATTCAATGGAATTTCGGTGGGCATTGTGGCCAACCAACCTGCTTATCTGGCGGGCGTTCTAGACATCAACGCATCCCGAAAGGCAGCAAGGTTTGTGCGGTTCTGCGATGCTTTTAATATTCCGCTGGTAACACTTGAAGATGTACCTGGTTTCTTGCCCGGAACGGCTCAAGAGTATGGGGGGATTATCATACACGGAGCAAAACTGCTTTTTGCCTATGGAGAGGCTACGGTTCCCAAAATAACCATCATTCTTCGAAAAGCATATGGTGGGGCCTATTGTGTAATGAGTTCCAAACATTTGCGTGGCGATATCAACTACGCGTGGCCAACTGCCGAAATTGCTGTAATGGGCCCTAAAGGTGCAATTGAGGTACTTTCGAGTAAGGATATTAAAAAAATCGAAGACCCCGAAGAGCGCAAGGCTTTTGTTGCAAAGGCAGAGGCGGAATATAAAGATCAGTTTGCTAACCCTTACAATGCTGCCCGGTATGGTTACATCGATGATGTAATAGAGCCACGCAACACCCGTTTTCGCATCATCAGGGCTTTGCAATCATTGGCTACCAAAAAGGTTGTAAATCCACCTAAAAAGCACTCCAACCTGCCCCTCTAAATCAACGAGCATGAAACGACTTAGATTTTGGATATGGCTCGCTGTCTGGCTGTCTTTTACCGGTCAAACCGCCGCGCAGAGTGCCCTCGATTTGCGGATCAACGAGATACTTGTTTTCAACGAATCCAATTACATCGACGACTTCGGTGAACACAGTCCGTGGATTGAGATTTTCAATTCGGCTTATAATCCAGTTGATCTGGGCGGGCTTTATATTACCAACGACCTTAATCAGCCCACCAAGTACCGAATTCCTAGAGGACAACAGACAACGCTTCTACAACCCCGAAGTTACTTGGTTTTGTGGGCCAACAACCAACCTTCGCATGGCATCCGACATCTAAATTTTGTTCCGGCCCCAGGAGAGGTTATTGCCCTATTCGATGCCAATGGAAGGACACTTATTGATTCGGTTACCATTCCACAAAACGTAATAACCGATGTTACCTATGGCCGCATCAGCGATGGCGACAGCAAGTGGACCAATTTAAGTAAGTCTACGCCAGGTGCCAATAACGATACAGAGTTTCATCCTATGGCCTCCGAGAAGTTTCAGACGGTCGATCCAAGTGGATTCGGGATGGCCTTTGTGGCCATGATGGTGGTCTTTTTTGCGTTGGCTCTGCTGTTCGCATTTTTCAAAAACATGAGTCGTTTGCTATCGTTAAACCTTAGCAAACAAAAAATTGCACGTTCCCTAACCATGGCCCGGCTTCGACGAAGTGTGGTGAATGAAACGGTTCTAACCGAAGCCGATGAGGACTTGACTGTTTCGGGCGAGGTAAATGCAGCCATTGCTATGACCCTCTACCTTTACGCCAGCGAACTCCACGATGCTGAAAACACGATATTAACCATCAACAAGGTATCGCGGGCCTATTCGCCCTGGAGTTCCAAAATATATGGATTGAGAAAATTTCCTAACTGATGCACCCATGAAACGCTTTAAATTTACGATTAACGGCAATAAGTACGAAACCGAGATTCTCCACATCGAGGACAATGTTGCCGAAATAGAGGTCAATGGCACCAAATACTACGTTGAGGTAAACCGCGATCTAAAACCCACCAAAACGCCAATTTTGGTGCGTCCCAATGCAGTTCCCTCTACCGATCTTCACCCCTCGGAAGTGAAAACTACCACCCATGGTGTGACTAAGAGTGGGGGTAGTATTAAGTCGCCTCTTCCCGGTGTAATCCTCGAGATGCTTGTAAGGGAGGGCGATACGGTTAAGGTAGGCCAGCGTCTGCTGGTGCTTGAGGCTATGAAGATGGAGAACAATATCGATGCCGACAAGGGCGGTGTTGTAAAGCGGGTACACAAGCACAAAGGCGATTCAGTGCTTGAGGGGGATGTATTGATTGAACTAGGAGAATAACAGTATGGTTGAAACAGGTGGATTTTTCAATTTTGTAGTAGAGCAGATTACCCGGTTCTTGTCCTATACGGCTTTCGCCAACATTACTGCAGGGCATGTGGTGATGATCGTAATAGGTTTGATATTTATATATCTCGCCATTGCCAAGGAGTATGAGCCAATGCTTTTGGTGCCTATTGGATTTGGTATTCTGATTGGTAACATAGCGTTTACACCAGGCTTGAAACTGGGTATATATGAAACCGGCAGTGTGCTAAACTATCTCTATTTTGGTGTTATGCAAGGTATTTACCCACCCTTGATATTTCTGGGCATCGGGGCTATGACCGATTTTTCGGCGTTAATTTCCAATCCCAAATTGATACTAATTGGGGCTGCTGCACAGTTTGGCATCTTTGGAGCTTACGCCATTTCGCTGGCACTCGGTTTTTCCCCTGCCGAAGCAGGAGCGATTGGTATCATCGGAGGTGCCGATGGGCCTACCGCCATATTTCTTTCATCGAAGCTAGCACCCGATTTGATGGGAGCAATTGCCATTTCGGCCTATTCCTATATGGCTCTTGTTCCCGTAATTCAGCCGCCCATCATGCGTCTGCTTACAACCAAAAAGGAAAGGGTTATCCGTATGCGGCCACCGCGCGCCGTTTCTAAGCAGGAGAAAATCTTTTTCCCAATCACCGGATTGTTGCTTACTACCTTTCTTGTACCCAGCGGTCTTCCTTTGCTGGGGATGCTATTTTTCGGCAATCTTCTCAAAGAAAGCGGAGTAACCAAGCGCCTGGCCGATACTGCCAAAGGATCGCTTATCGATATTGTAACCATTTTGCTTGGACTTACGGTCGGTGCTTCAATCCAGGCTACAACCTTCCTGACAACCCAGTCGGTAAAAATATTTTTACTGGGTGCATTCTCTTTTATCATAGCAACCACCACCGGAGTGCTCTTCGTAAAGTTGTTCAACCTGTTTCTGAAAGATGGTAATAAGATAAACCCACTGATTGGAAATTCAGGAGTTTCGGCAGTACCCGACAGTGCCCGGGTATCGCAGGTGGTGGGTCTTGAATACGATAAAACCAATTACCTGTTGATGCATGCAATGGGGCCCAATGTGGCCGGCGTAATCGGAAGCGCAGTTGCTGCTGGTATTTTGCTCAGTTTCCTATCTTGATTATGGGTTGTATATTATAGTCTGAGGCCAAGCCAGTGCACAGAGGCTTGAATAATTTCTCCGGTCTCGGGGTCAAGTTGCGAACCATACATGCTGTGTGGAATAGAGTATATAATCAGCATCACAACCGACGCAAGTACAATGTAGGCCGGACGTGCCTCTTTTCGATTCATGGCTACAGCTACAATCCAGAAGAGGAAGGCCACAAGGGTTTTGTTGTCGGTAAGATCCCATGCAAATGGAATTCCTGCCCAAAATTCGCCAAATGCATACCACTGCACTACTGGGCCAAGTACCATTCCTCCCAATCCAAACAGAATAAAGGTAATCCATGCAACTCTCCGGTAATTTCCATGTTTAAAAAGGGCCATAACGCCTACCAGATTCGAAAGCAGCATGGCTATGAACATCAGCAACACATGAGGCACCAAGGCAAGGGCAGGCACGTCGCCTTTGAAGCGGATAACTGTGGCATTGCTTTCATGCAGCGGATAGGAGTTGTCGTTTAGCTGAAATTCGATTTTGTATTCCAGTTTGCCGGCGGGTGGTTGGTTGGGTAGATACCCTATGAGCTTATTGCCATCGCGCACCATTGCTGTTGTTGTCCACTCATCGTGGGTGGGAAATTTCCGGAAGGTAACCGTGCCTGTTATTTCGTTTTCTGGAATGTCAAATTCTAGGGGACAGTCGGTTGTACCCCCATGACTTCTGGTCAACTTAAAGCTGTATGGTTTGTCGGCTATTTCAAGACTTACTTTTTTAGGATAGGTTGGACCAGTCGATCGTTGGTAGATGATCGCTCCCAAGGTTATGGCAATGGCGATAATAGTAAAAAGTACTGTTTTCATGGGTGCATTTTTAGAAAAATTTCCGAAAAATGGCGAAAAAAAATCAAATCCATACCACTCAGTCTGATTATAACTATAACTATTTGTAGCGTAGGAGTATAGTCGGCACTGAAAGCTTTGCGACATCATTTTTTGATCATTAATGTTCTTTAACATCAGTTAACAAGTGACAACCTATCACTTAAAATATTTAACTTCGTGAAGATTTTTTAACAATTACTTAAGCTAAGCCAGAAAATGGGTAAGAACCAACCAACTGCTGATGTTCCTCAAAATTGTTTCTAAATGATGTTCTTATT
>CAYGIQ010000049.1:0-16880 GCA_964349885.1 uncultured Prolixibacteraceae bacterium
AACTTCAATACAACCATATCATGAACATCTCTTCACTATTGCACCAAACCGTTGGAGCCATTGCCGCATCCGATTTCAGAACCGCACCAGTACTAAGTGAGGCAGGTATCGACTTTTGCTGCGGAGGCAGATTGACGCTTGCAGAAGCCTGCTTGCAAAATACCCTCGATACATCAGAGCTGCTCGAAAAGCTGCAAAACACTCTTGAATCCCCGCTTAAACAAACAGCAACTTACAGTGAATGGCCCATCAACTTTTTATGTGACTATATATCATTTGTTCACCACGGATATGTAAGGAAGGTCCTGCCCAACCTGATCGCCTATACTAAGAAGATTGCTTCAGTACATGGAGAAAACCATCCGGAGCTCATAGGCGTAGCTGGTTGTATGGAAAACATCCGGGAAGAGATGTTGCAGCATATGCAAATGGAGGAGGAAGTGCTATTTCCAGCTATCAAGGAGTTGCTGGTAAAAAAGGAGATACACCTTAAAGAAACCGTACAATCAGAAATACGACGAATGCTAACGGAACACGACTTTGTTGGGAATTCATCGGACGATATCAGAAAGGTTACGCAAAATTACCTTGAGCCGGAAGATGCATGTCCAACCTATCGGACTGCACTAAGACTGCTGAATGAATTCAACAACGATCTGCATATCCATATACATTTGGAGAACAACTTGCTATTTCCAAGGGCATTGGCTCTTTGAAAGTCTCGATTCATATTTTTCAACCAACCTATAGACCAAAACAATGAAGAAGTTCCAATCAATTTATACGGTAACAACGATGATTGGCATTTTGATGGTGGTCAACTTGCTAACATCAAAACCTGCATTGGCATGTGAAGCATGCAACCGTACATTTTTAGGATCCATCTTGGGAGAAGAACGATTTAACTCGTTGATTTCAAAAGAAATAAGGGCAGCCATTTTCGCTCAAGAGGGTTATGGGGGCATTAGCACTTCTTGGGTAAATGATGTACTTGAGCGCAACAACCTACTGCTGGCAGACTTGGGGACCGAAACGTTGCGGCCAAGTGGTATAAGCGAAATGCCAACGACGCAATCCCCAGCCACAGCTGCACCGTCTTCCATTCAACCAACAGGCGAGTTTATCAACATCCTTAGACGCGACCAAGCATTGCCGATTCCGCCTACCAGCTATGTACCACAAAATACCAAACCCGACAAATTCATTAGAATTACCCTGGAAGAGGGAGCTGCATACATCGGAAATGGAGTTCTGTACGAGGGTTTTACCATCGACAAAAAAATACCCGGACCAACACTAATTGTTGAAGAGGGAGATATAGTTTCCTTTAAAATTGTGAATAACGGCAATATCGTACATGGGGCCTCGATTCATGCAGTTAACTCGCAGACTTCAAAATATTTGGGAAAGATTGCTGCAGGAGATAGTGCCACTGTAATCTTTCAGGCAAATATGCCGGGTGTTTATATGTACCACTGCGCACCGGGAGGGCATGCAATTCCGATGCACATAATTTTTGGGCAGTATGGCATGATGGTGGTCAAACCAAAGAAAAAATATGAATTGGAGCGAATTCTTAACAAAGAGCCCGATATTGAAATATTCCTGGTACAACATGAATACTACGCGAGTGGCAAAGATGCTGTAGAAGGCCAGGGAAAACCAATGTACACAGCCTTCAACGGAAAATTGTTCAGGTACGTAGAGGAACCTATTGTTGGAAAACCGGGAGATTATGTTAGAATCAATTTTTTAAATGTTGGACCCAACCTGGTATCCACTTTTCATATTGTGGGTATAGTTTGGGATTTTGCCTATTGGCAAGGACATCCGGATAACAAATTCATAGGGGGACAGACCGTTACGGCAGGTCCTTCGGATTCGTGGGTTGTTGAGTTCCGAATACCGCCAGATGAGGGCAATTATCTTATGCTTTCGCATGCAGTGGGATCGACCGACAGGGGTGCTATCGGACTGCTGGTATGCGACAAAGATGGAAACGGCCCAAAAAAAATACTGGCGGAAGGAATCACCTATTCAGAAGAGGAATTGGAACAATTCAGGGCCGAAGCCACCCGAATTATTACGCCCTTTGGAATAGGAACATCCGAGGTGGATGAGCCTGTAATATTTGGCAGTGAAACAGAGGAGGTAACGGTGAGAATCATAGGCAACTCTTACCATCCTAAAGTAATACAAGTGGTGCCCGGAACAACAATCAGATGGGTGAACGAAGATGTTTTTACCTATATGGACGGAGAATTCTCGGGCATACACAATGTACTGGTCAAGTCTGGACCAGAAATTTTCTACTCGCAGCTGATGGCCCATGCCGAAAGTTTTTCACATACGGTAACCAAAGAAGGTGAATATATTTACATGTGCACACCACACCCTTATATGGAGGCAAAAGTTATTGTAAAAGGTGAAAGGCGTGCTGCCTCGCAGCGCTATGTTGCATCGGCAGGTCCAACCGATCAGAAAATGATTCATTATGTAATCCTTGTGCTCGCAGCCATGGCATTAACCATATCAATCTATTCGATGGCCAAACTTAGCGACCGAAAAATGGAAAACCGTGAGAAAACCACCTAAACGACAGCCAGCTAAGTAAATTAAAAGTCAGCATTGGCAGTCCAAACTGTGAACAATATCAGGCATTGAATTGTATTGAGCAAAAACAAAGACAAGATGCCTCAATTTGCTCTTAAAACCATAATAGCCCTGCTTTTGATTATGCAGTTATCCATTTCCTGTTCCGCAATCGACCAACCCATTGTGCAGACAATTTTAGACACGCCTTCGAACGGTATAAAATACCTCGCTTTGGGAGATTCCTATACCATTGGAGAATCGGTAGCACCCTACAATCGCTTTCCTGTTCAATTGAAGAAGGGGCTTGCAGCAAACGGAATCGAAGTATCGGAACCAGAAATTATAGCCCGGACCGGGTGGACAACCGATGCGTTGGCCGAAGCCATCGCACAATCGGCCAAAAAGCCAGAATATCGGCTGGTAACGCTGTTGATTGGCGTCAACAACCAATTCCGGGGTCGAAATCCGGAAGAGTACAGAGAACAGTTTCGCCAGCTCCTGCTAACAGCAATCTCCCTCGCTGGAAACAACGAGCACAGGGTCATTGTACTTTCGATTCCAGATTATGGCTATACCCCTTTTGGAGCGCCCAACCGGGAAAAAATCAGCAGAGAAATCGATGTGTTTAATCAAATAAACCTCGAAGAAACAAGAAAAACAGGTGCACATTATGTCGATATCACACCCATATCGAGAAGAGGCTTGAATGAACCTACACTGGTTGCAGCCGACAAACTACATCCTTCGGCAGAAATGTATCGATTATGGGTAGAACTGCTGCTTCCCATAGCAACCGAAATATTAAATGGCCCCTAACCACCGACATACAGTGATCCGGTATTTTTTGAACCGGAGGCTCTCAAAATTGGTTACCTTAGTAAACCAATTTTAGCAAACAATATGACCCAGTTCAGCGACAGAAAAGTGGCCGAGTCACTTGATATGACCGACCCGTTAATCACCTTCCGGTCAAAATTTTACATTCAGAATTCCGACCTTATCTATCTAGACGGCAACTCCCTCGGGCGGCTTTTGATGAAGAGCAGCGATAGTATAGCTGAGACTACACACGAAGCTTGGGGCGAAAATCTGATTTCGAGCTGGAACGAAGGGTGGTACGACCTGCCAAATAGTTTGGGCAACCGCCTAGCTCCGCTTATTGGGGCCTCGGAGGATGAAGTCATTATGGCCGACAGCACCTCGGTAAACCTCTACAAACTTGCCGACGCTAGCCTGAGGATTCAAAAGGATAGAAAACGCATTGTTAGTGATACCCTAAATTTCCCGACCGATCTCTATATCTTACAGGGAATCATCAAAAACCTTAATCAAGGCCATGAATTGTGCCTGGCAGGATCGGTCGATGGCATTCATCCCAACCTCGACGAATTGGAATCGCTCATTGACGACAAAACGGCGTTGGTGGTGTTATCGTTGGTCGCCTTTAAAAGTGGCTACCTCTACGATATGGAACGTATCACCAAAATGGCGCATACAATGGGAGCAATGGTGATTTGGGATCTGAGTCACGCCACGGGAGCGCTGCCTGTCCACCTTAATCACTGCGAAGCCGATATGGCTGTAGGCTGTACTTACAAATACCTCAATGGCGGTCCCGGTTCTCCCGCATTCCTATATGTGCGAAAAGAGATTCAAGATCGCCTTGTTAACCCAATTCAGGGTTGGTTTGGGGAATCGAACCCATTTGATTTTCGGTTGGACTACCGCGAGGCAAGCACCATCCGAAAATTTCTTACTGGAACACCTCCCATTATCAGCATGTCGGCCATTGGTCCGGGAGTGGACCTATTGGTTGAGGCTGGTATTGAACGAATCAGAGCGAAGAGTTTATTGCAGAGTCGATTTTTAATTGATATGGCCATTGCGTTGCTGTTACCCCTTGGATTTACCATTGGATCACCAATGGAAGAAAATCGGCGCGGCTCACATGTCACATTAAGGCACCCGGAAGCTTACCGGATTTGTCAGGCGCTGATTCAACCCCGAAAAAGCACTTTGCGCATCATTCCCGAT
Source organism: uncultured Prolixibacteraceae bacterium (assembly GCA_964349885.1). Taxonomy (GTDB): domain Bacteria; phylum Bacteroidota; class Bacteroidia; order Bacteroidales; family Prolixibacteraceae; genus UBA1413. The sequence continues at coordinate 4,630 of CAYGIQ010000049.1, forward strand.
TTCAGGGAACCCAACAACATTAGATTTGGTTTAACTCCGCTCTACACTTCCTATCTTGAAATTTGGCAGGCTATTTCGAGAACCCGCGACATTGTTGAAAATAGAGAGTATTTAGAATACGCATCACTTCGGATGCAAGTGACATGACCCTTAACCCAATAGGTACAAAGTTTTGGCTTTGTGGAAGGGACTTTCGGAGTCTTGGCAGAATAATTTATACAATTACTTACAAAAGCGTTGGAAGCAGACCATTAGCTATAGGGTAAACCCGCAAGGACCAATGCCAAGCGGTTTACACCTTCCTCTAATTTATTTCCAACCACCATTTTTACCATCATGCTCATTTCGGTTTGAAGGGTAAGTCTCAATTTGGTGGAATAAGGAGCCATTGGCAGTAGTTGAATCCAGAAAGTTAGATCGATGGGCAGGTCTCCCCCACCCTGCACCTTTATAGTTTTATGGGGGTCGCGGTCAACAACCCTGATTTCGGTTCGACCCATTCCGGATACATCAAACCTACAAGAGTCGCTGTCTGATTCAAAATTATCGATCGAAACTCCCGGAAGACTTCCACTTACCTTTTCAATCAGCTCATCGGTTAAAACCCTAGAAAGATTCTGAAAATCGGATAAGTGGTTGTAAACCAACTCCACATTGCGATCGATCAAATGTACGTCGCTCACATATTTTGTTGTTCCCATATTGGCGTACTATTTACCCCAATTGGAAGGATCCAACCTCCATTGCATCAGGAGTTCACGATCCTCGGGTTTCAAATCGCCATTTCCGGTGGCATATTCAATAAGGACATCGTATTGGCTCAATGAAGTTAATTCAAGTCCGGCAGCTGTAAAATTCTCGGCAGCCTGCGGGAAACCATAACTAAAGATCGCAACCATACCCATTACTTGTGCTCCATATTTGGAGAGCGCCTCAGCAGCCTTAAGACTACTGCTTCCGGTCGATACCAGATCCTCAATCACAACGACTTTCTGACCGGGTCTCAAGTCACCTTCAATAAGATTCTCAAGGCCATGCCCTTTGGGCGCCGATCGCACATATACAAAAGGCAAACCAAGTTTCTCGGCAACCAGCACACCGTGAGCGATAGCACCTGTAGCAACTCCAGCAATAACTTCAGCATCGGGATATTTGTCAGCAATTATTGCACAAAATTTATCCCTGATAACGGAGCGTGCCTCGGGGAAAGAGAGTATCTTTCGATTGTCGCAATATATTGGCGATTTCCAACCCGAAGCCCAGGTAAAAGGATTGGAAGGTTGAACCTTAATGGTATTTATTTGAAGCAGCAAACGGGCTACCTCTACTTGGGTATTGTTCATAAATGGAGCTGATTATAATTTAAAAGCAAATGTACGAAGTTTTTTCCAACGGGAAACGAATCATAATAGGCCAAACCCGCCAGGCCAACGAACACACGGATGGCTGTAAAAGCATCGGCGCGACTGAACTTAACCACATAAAAGCACGTGTTTTCAGCTATCTTACTTCTGCCGAAGAATCGCCTTTGCAGTTAGATTACCCCACCGAAGCGCTATGGACTCATTTTCGGAATTGGTTTGAGCCCATTATGGCTGCAGGAGGGGTGGTTCAGAGTGAAAAGGGACTGCTTTTTATACTCAAAAACAGACGGTGGGATCTACCCAAAGGGAAGGTTGAAAAAGGAGAAAAGATTGAATCAGCAGCTATAAGGGAGGTAAAAGAAGAGACTGGGGCAAAGGGAGTTGCCATTGTAAAACCCTTACGTGATACCTGGCATATTTACAAAACCCAAAATGAGCATTATATGCTGAAGCAGACTTTTTGGTTTCTAATGGAAGCATCAGCAGAAACAACCTTACAACCCGACTGCCAAGAAAACATTGAAAAAGTTGTTTGGATTGCCCGAAGCGAGGTACCTGAAGTTGCCGAGATAGCCTGGTCCAACCTTAAAAGCCTAATTTTGGAGGCGCTCGAAGGATGATGGTCGTGTTAAGGCAATCGAACAAAAGTATTACCTTTGCGGCTAAATTTCATCGGTAATTAAGGCAAATGACTTCTGACAACAGGTATATGGCGCGCGGCGTTTCGGCCTCCAAGGAGGATGTGCATTCGGCCATCAAAAACATCGACAAAGGCCTGTTCCCAAAAGCCTTCTGCAAGATTATACCCGACATATTGGGCGGCGATCCAGATTGGTGTAACATCATGCATGCCGATGGGGCCGGCACCAAATCGTCGCTGGCTTATCTTTATTGGAAGGAGACCGGCGACCTGTCGGTGTGGAAAGGGATTGCACAGGATGCCCTGATTATGAACATAGATGATCTCATTTGTGTTGGGGCAGTCGACAACATTTTGGTGTCGTCTACCATTGGACGCAACAAGCACAAAATACCCGCAGAGGTAATAGCTGCCATCATTAACGGTACCGAACAGCTATGTACTTCACTCCGAGAATTGGGTATTGGGGTATATCTAACGGGCGGAGAGACAGCAGATGTAGGCGACCTTGTACGCACCATAATCGTTGACTCCACGGTTACGGCCAGAATGCCAAAAAAGGAGATCATCGATGCCGGGAATATCGGGGCCGGGAATGTAATTGTTGGGCTCTCATCCTCGGGACAAGCCACCTACGAGGAGCAATTTAATGCTGGTATGGGCAGCAACGGACTCACATCGGCACGGCACGATCTCTTCTCCAGTTATCTTGCACGAAAATATCCAGAAAGCTTCGATACCGACTTACCCAGTGATCTTGTATACACAGGGAACCTGTCGCTGACCGACAAAATTGAGGAGATTGGCTTGGATGCTGGGAAGATGGTTCTCTCTCCAACACGCACTTATGCCCCGGTGATTAGGGAGATGTTGCAAAATTTCAGAGACAGGATCGATGGTATCATTCACTGTTCAGGAGGTGCCCAAACTAAGGTGCTTCATTTCGTAGATAAGGTGCACATCATCAAAGACAACCTTTTTCCCATTCCGGTGCTGTTTCAAACCATTCAGCGACAATCGGGCACCCAATGGAAAGAAATGTATAAGGTCTTTAATATGGGGCACCGGATGGAGCTCTATACCGATATTGACACTGCACCTGAATTAATTACAATTGCTGAAAAATTCAATATTGAAGCCCGAATCATTGGTCGGGTCGAGCCATCGGTAGGCAAAAATCTTACGATTCACTCCGAAGCAGGAATCTTCGAATATTAGCTATGCTTGCCTATTGACACCATAGCTGGCCGTTTTGGAACCTAACAGCAAGCAGCATTCATCATTTTTGGTTCCTCCCTAATAAACAAACATTCATACCACAGAATTTTATTGAACATCCATATGATCGATTTTTCACTTCTAAGCAAATACGAAGCCATACAACATAGGTTTGAAGAGGTTTCGCAGCAGATTACCGACCCAAGCGTGATGTCGGACATGAAGCGGTATGTAAAACTCAACCAAGAATACAAACGACTCGATGCGTTGGTGCAAGCCTTTAAGGACTTTAAAGCACTGGCCGATAACATTTCGACCGGGATGGAGATTCTGGCAGAGGAATCTGATCCCGATTTGCGAGAAATGGCCCGTGAGGAGATAGAAAGCAGCGAAGCCTTGTTGCCTGAATGCGAACAGAGAATCAAACTTTTGCTGGTACCTGCCGATCCGGAAGACGCAAAAAATGCCATTCTTGAGATCAGGGCCGGCACAGGAGGCGATGAGGCCAGCATTTTTGCCGGAGACTTATTTAAGATGTATGCCAAGTTTTGTGAACGGAAAGGTTGGCGGCTTGAAGTCACCAGCACCAGCGAAGGTACGGCCGGAGGTTTCAAGGAGATAGTGGCCTCGGTGACCGGGGATGGGGTATATGGAATTTTAAAATATGAGTCGGGTGTACATCGTGTGCAGCGAGTGCCGCAGACAGAAACCCAGGGTAGGGTGCACACATCGGCTGCCACAGTAGCTGTTTTGCCCGAAGCCGAAGAGTTCGACATTGATCTCAAGGAAAGCGATATCCGCAAGGACACTTACTGCTCAAGTGGCCCCGGCGGCCAGTCGGTCAACACCACTTATTCGGCGGTTAGATTGACCCATATTCCCACCGGAATCGTAGTGGCCATACAAGATGAAAAATCACAGTTGAAAAATCTGTCCAAGGCAATGACTGAGCTCAGGACACGTATTTACAATATGGAGTACCAAAAATACATCGATGCAATCGCCTCAAAACGAAAAACCATGGTATCGACAGGCGACCGTTCTGCAAAAATCAGAACCTACAACTGGCCCCAGGGTAGGGTTACCGACCACCGTATCGGACTCACCCTCTACAATCTGCCGGCCATAATTGCCGGCGATATTGATGAAATTATCGAGAAACTTATGGTTGAGGAGAATTCGGAGCGATTGAAAGAGGCGGATCTCTAGCCTATATTCAATCTATGAATACATAAAAGCCCGATCAAACTGTCAACCGGGCTTTTACAATCTAAAACCAACATATCTCCTGCGGCATGCCAACCGCTAAGCGAAGAATGTTCAAAAAGTATAGGTCACCAAATAGCTTTTACCGTTGCTGGTGGTAATGGTAACCTTATCAAAAACATTGGCAGCACCACCCGGAATATAAAAGGTGGCTTGCCCTGATGCATTGGTAGTTTTATTCTCCGATTTGCTGTAGCCATCGGTCCCGATAATATGAAAAGAGATAGAGCAGCCAGCGACTATAGGAATTACCGTTGCGGTAACTGTAACACCTTGTCCCGGACCTGGATCGGCAGGATATGGAGTAGCTGTAACAAAGGATATATCGGCACAATTGGTTGACGTATAAGGCTCTACGCTGGTGCAAACCTCGGCAGTTCCTCCAGCTGCTGCGTCTCCCAATTTAACCGGATTAATATCTATTTTTTTATTGCTACCGGCAGCGGGCAGCGCAAAATTTTTCATCACCACCGGTGCATATCCCTCTACAGCAATGGTAACGGTTGCTCCCTGTCCGATTAAATGAATGGGCAACTTACCACCCACGGATGTTTTTCCGGTAAGCATATACTCACCGGCAGCAACCCCGGTTGATTTTACCCCAGAATACCAATTGGCAAACCAAGTAACAGTTTTACCAACACCTACACCTACTACAGTTATGGTTGCCACTGCGGCTAGTGTGGGTGCCCCAACTATAAGACCGACGCCTATCGCAGCACCTGTACCTACAACTGCACCCAAACCAACATTCACTGCTTTGGTAGTCTTTTGCTGCCTGAGTTGATTGATGGCTGTCATGTAGGTGTTGTCGTCAATCTCATTGTTGTCATACTTTTTGTTGATTATAGCAACATCGCCCTTGGTCTCGCTGATGAGATCGGCCACCGATTTTACCAAAGCCGGAGAGATTCCATTGCCAATATCCGGAATAAAATCGACAGGATTACAGATTGCTTCTGCAGCACTTTTCGTGCTCACTTTTCCAGCCCGGCTTTGCAGATCCTGAATTTCCTCCATGATTTCAACCAGTTGCTCACCCGCTACAACAAAATCATCGACCACCTTTTTCGCCTGAGGAATGGTCATGCTGCCAAAGGTCGCCGATTCGAACGCCTGTGTCTTTTGCACAAAGGACTCCATGGCAACATGCAGATCAGACACTTGAAGACTGAAGTCGTTTACCAGTTCTTTGGGATCATCGAGTCCCCTGAGCAAATCACAGGAGGAGATTAATTGCATTCCAACTATAATCAAGACTGGAAGCAGCAACAGTTTTGTCAGATTTTTCATACACCAAGTATTTGTTAGTTTCCGCAATAATCAAATTCGTAGCCGTCGTAGCACCTCCCATTAGGTTTTCACTACGTTGAATTTCACACATTGTAATAAAACGTTCCCTTAAAGAATCTTCACTAAGGAGGGTAAGTTTTGGAATTCAATACAATTTACGGTCTTCGTTAATGGCAGATTTGCCAAATCGTAAAATAATTACACAAATGGTAAAAATTTGGAGTGTTTTACCATTTGAGAATGAGAGATCAAAGTCTTTTACCCAATACTGATCCTTACTGCTTGAAATTCCTTATTACAACTTCATTTTATCGGAAATAAGCAAGGCCACCAAAGTAAAATCTTATGATATCTTAGTACGTTTAAAATTGGGCGCATCTTGCTACAGAGTCAACAAATACCTATCTTTAACCAGAATCGAACTACAAACCCAATGTTCGGTTTACCAAAAAAATTACAACGCAACCGCATTTTTACCCAACCGCAGAAAACCTGAAACAATCGACCTATGAGCCTAAAAATGATAGCCAACGATCCCTGGCTCGAACCATTTACCGATACAATTATACACCGCAGACTTCTGGCGGATAAGAAGCTACAGGAACTGGCAAAAGGGCAACATTTGGCTGATTTCGCAAATGGCCACCACTTTTTTGGACTTCATCGAGATGGCAAGGAGTGGGTCTGCAGGGAATGGGCTCCCAATGTTACCTCAATATACCTAACCGGAGGGTTCAACGATTGGAGGGAACAAGACGAACACTATCGGTTTTCGTTGGTGGGTGAAGGTATATGGGAACTCAGGCTGTCAGAGCAGGCGCTTCAACACGGCGATCTTTATGCCCTTACTATGAAATGGCCCAGTGGCCACGGAAAACGAATTCCGGCATGGGCCAAACGCGCAGTTCAGGATGCAGATACACATATTTTCAATGCACAGGTATGGCACCCAGCAAAGCCCTACCAATGGCAAACGCAAAAATTTAAACGGGCACCCGAAGCCCCATTGATCTACGAGGCCCATATTGGGATGGCTGGAGAGGAGCCCAGAGTGCATACCTATCGCGAATTTACCAGCCTTGTTTTACCCGGAATCCGCTCATTGGGCTATAACACCATTCAGTTAATGGCCATTCCCGAACATCCCTATTATGGGAGTTTTGGTTATCACGTCTCCAGTTTTTTTGCAGCATCCTCGCGCTTTGGAACCCCCGAAGAGTTAAAAGAACTCATTGATACCGCTCATGGAATGGGATTGACCGTAATTATGGATCTGGTACACTCCCATGCAGTGCGCAATGAAATTGAGGGACTGGGCAATTACGATGGCACACGATACCAGTTCTTCCACGAAGGAGGCAAAGGAGAGCATCCAGCCTGGGATTCATACTGTTTTAACTACGACAAAAACGAGGTGCTTCATTTTCTCTTATCGAACATCAAATACTGGCTCGAAGAGTTTAAATTCGACGGTTTTCGATTCGATGGGGTAACCAGTATGCTATACTACGACCATGGCTTGGGAAAAGCCTTTTCGAACTATTCCGACTATTTCGATAGCAATTGCGACGAAGCGGCGCTAACCTATCTAACCCTTGCCAACCGTTTAATCGACGAAATAAACCCTGAGGCGCTATCGATTGCCGAAGATATGAGTGGTATGCCAGGACTGGCAGTTCCATACTACAATGGAGGCATTGGCTTCGATTACCGGCTATCAATGGGAGTGCCCGATTACTGGATTAAATTGATTAAGGAGAAACAAGATGATGCGTGGCCGGTGGGCGATATTTTTTATCAGTTGACCTCTAAACGTCTCGATGAAAAGGTCATAAGCTATGCGGAGTCGCACGATCAGGCTTTGGTGGGTGATAAAACCATCATTTTTAGGCTTATCGACAAAGAGATGTACTTCAGCATGCGGAAAGACCAGCCCAATCTAACGGTTGAGCGAGGTATATCCCTGCACAAGATGATCAGACTTATCACACTAACAACCGCCGGCGGCGGCTATCTTAATTTTATGGGGAACGAGTTTGGCCATCCTGAATGGATCGATTTTCCACGTGAAGGAAACAACTGGTCGTACCAACATGCCCGTCGCATCTGGAGCATTTCGGTAATGCCAGAACTCAAGTATCACTGGTTGCTCGATTTCGACAGAGAAATGATCCAACTGGTACGCAAAAGCCATTTATTGCAGCAACCTGAGGTTAACAAAGTATGGGAAAAAAGCAACGATCTGGTTTTGGCTTACCACCGTGGCCCCTATCTTTTCGTTTACAATTTTCATCCGGTAAACTCCTATACCGATTACGGAATCCCATTGGGGGAAGGAAAATACAAAATAGAATTATGCAGCGATAACGGTCGGTTTGGAGGCCACGACCGAATAGACGAGGAGCTCACATATTATACCTTGCCAGTTGCAACCAACAATCCACAGCAGTACCTGCACCTCTACCTACCCAACAGGACAGCAGTGGTGCTATGCAGACAATAAATTAACTTATACAGCAACCAAAATTTGACTAGTTTAAAACACAATGCTGCCCCATGATGCCGTTTACAACTCCTGTCGAAATCCCAGAAGTACCATGGAAAATTGGTTACCAAAGTAAAAATATACTGTTGGGTTCCTGCTTTACCGAAAATATCGGAAACAGACTTAAGGAGCTTTGCTTTGATGTTGACCTCAATCCATTTGGAATTCAGTACAATCCGGCCTCAATTGCCTTATCCCTGAAACGGTTATTAATAGAAAACCCATTCAAGGCAAGCGACCTTTCAGAATACAACGGACTGTGGCACAGCTTTATGCACCACGGACATTTTTCATCCTTTAACCAACAGGAAACACTTGACCGAATCAATGAGCGTTTTAACACCAGTGTAATTTATTTGAGAAATGCCGATTTTCTCTTCATAACACTGGGTACCGCTTGGATATATGAACTAAGAAAGAGCGGCACGGTGGTGGCAAACTGTCACAAAATACCAAGTACCGAGTTCAGAAGGTTTCGGTTAACCACCCCCGAAACAGTAAACTACCTAATGGAGGCTTTGGAGATACTTTGGGGAATAAACCCATCCATTAAGGTCATCTTCACTGTAAGTCCGGTACGCCATACTGCCGATGGTGCAATAGAAAATCAGCGCAGCAAGGCAACCCTTTTGCTCGCTGCAGATGCTCTGATCAATGGATTTGGGAAAAACAGATGTGCCTATTTCCCTTCGTTTGAAATTGTTATGGATGAATTGCGCGATTACCGATTCTATGCAGATGACATGGTGCATTTATCGACAATTGCCAACGAATTTGTATGGGACAAGTTTGAATCTGCAGTCATTGATAAAAATGACCATAAACTGATACATGAAATAAAGCGTCTAACCAAGGCTGCATCGCACAGGCCCTTTCGCCAAACCCAAAAAACACACCAGCAATTTATTCGACGCAATTTGGAAAAGATTGATCAGCTCGAACAAAAATATCCCTATATTAACCTTACCGAACTTAAAAAAACCTTCAATCAGCAACTGACTGATTAAGAGAACGACTGGACCTTTTCGTTGCATAATTTTATGGCCTTTAAACCGACCTACATTTCAAAACAATTGTATGAGTTACATAAACTTTAAGCCTTCGCAACTAACCAATACCGATTACACAACAAACCGGGAAATAATTCGCACCAACCGCGCAGGATCCTATATATCAACCACTTTGAGTGGATGTAATACGCGAAAATACCACGGACTGCTGATTTGCGCCACCAAGCCGGAAGATCATGAAAAGCATGTTTTGCTTTCGCAGCTCGATGAGACCATCGTTCAGCGTGGGAACCGTTTGCGGATTGGTACCCGCAGGTATGAAAATGGGTACTTCGACCCACTTGGCTACAAATATCTGCACCGTTTTGAATACGATAAAATACCCCGATTCACCTATAAAGCAGGTGGTGTGGTATTGTCTAAGGAGCGCCTGTTGGTATCGAACCGACAACAATTCCTTATTCGGTATACCCTTGAAGAGGCAAAATCGCCTACTAAATTGCAACTGCAACCATTTTTGGCTTTCCGAAACATCCATGGACTGAGTCAGGCCAACCCTCTAACGGCGATGCAATACCGGGAGGTCGAGAACGGCATTGCCATCTCTTTGTATGAAGGATATCCTCTGCTATTTATGCAGGTATGCAAATCGATAAAGTACACACACCAACCAGACTGGCACTATCGTCTCGAATATACAAAGGAGAAAGAGAGAGGGTATGATTACATGGAAGACTTGCTGGTTCCGGGAAGTTTCGATATAGAGTTGGAAAAAGGTGAATCGGTTATCTTCTCTGCTTCCTTAATAGAGGAAGATACCTCCATCCTCAAGCGGACCTTCTCGAGTGAATTGAGCAAGCGCACAAGGCAACAATCCATTACCGACTCCCTCAAGAATGCCGCAACGCAGTTTATATGGCACCGTGGCGATAAAGACGACATTGTTGCAGGTTTCCCTTGGTACAACTCTTTGTCGCGCCAAACTTTTGTTGCCCTGCCGGGATTAAGGCTAACCCAAGCCGACAGAAAACTGGGAATAAGTGTCCTCAACAGCTATCTGACATACCTTCAGAGAGGATTGCTGCCTGAATCGATTTCAGATAAGGAATTGCGATACGAATCGGCAGACCTACCTCTATGGTTCATCTGGTCTATTCAAATGCTTAAGAAACAAGGTATTAGACTAAAACAAATTCAAGAACTGTATGGAGAAGCAATAAATTCCATTCTGTATCACGTTCGAGAAGGGAATACCGTGGTAAACATGCTCGAGAATGGGCTTCTATTTTCGGCCAACGAGGGAAGGGCTCATACATGGATGAACAGCTATGCATGGGACCATCCAGTTGTCCCCCGCTATGGCATGCCGGTTGAAATCAATGCCCTGTGGTACAATGCAGTAAATTTCGCCATTGAGTTGGCCAAATTTAGAGGCGACAACGAATTTATTGCCACATGGAAACCGCTTGCTGTAAGAATTGGTGAAGCATTCATCGATGCGTTTTGGAGCGATGACCGAAACTATCTTGCCGACGTTTACAATGGATTTTTCACCGATTGGTCGGTACGTCCCAATATGGTCATTGCTGCTGCTATGGAGTATACTCCCCTAAACCTTGAACAACAAAAACTAATACTCGATACAGCTACCCATCAACTTCTGACGCCACGTGGATTGCGGACCCTTTCGCCAAGTGATCCAAGTTTTAAAGGTATGGCAGTGGGGACTGTCGACGACCGTGAGGCAGCCAACCACTTGGGGGCAGTGCACCCATGGCTTTTGCAGTTTTATGCCGAGGCATACCTTAGAGTACACAAAAAAAGTGGAGTAGCCCACATCAGGAGGCTGGTAGCCGGATTTAAAGAAGAGATGACAGAAAACTGTTTGGGTACCGTTTCTGAAATGTACGATGGAAATCCCCCCCATGCAGCGCGGGGTGCCGTTTCGCAGGCATGGAACATTGCTGCTTTGTTGTATGCCAATCAGCTGGCCAATAAATTATCAAAAACGCAGGTAGCAGCTAGTCCCAGAGCAGAGCAATCTCTTTAAACTGCCAATAATTTAGTGTACAATCGGATTCTTCTACCAAAAGCCTTCCGAAGCGGTCGGTACCTCTAATTTTGCCCTCGAAAGTTCGCTCGCCGGTCATAAAACGACATGATAGCCCAAAACCATAAAGATGGCCCATATAGTCGTTTTGCAACCCGCGAATGTCGCCCATCTGCAACTGGGTGTAGCGAGACATTATGGTGCCATACAATTCAGACAAAATGGCTTCAGTATTGTAAAAGTTACCAGTGGTTAAAGCCAAGGAAGTAGCTTCCGGAATATAGCGCGCAAATTGAATCTGATTGATATTAAGTCCCACTCCCGCTATGGTATGTTTCAAGGCATTACCGGCTACAGTATGCTCAATTAATATTCCGGCAATTTTTTTGCGCTCGATCAGCATATCGTTGGGCCATTTGATGGAAACTCCAGGAACCACCCTGATCAAAAAATCAGCGATACCCAATGCTACTACCTGCGAAAGCCAAAACTGATCGGCCGGAGACAAAAATCGAGGCAGCAAAACCAGACTGAATGTCAGGTTACTGCCAGACTCACTCTCCCATCGGTTTGTCCCTTGTCCTCTCCCATCTGTCTGATGGTGGGCGAGAAACACAGTGCCCTCGGCAACCTCTTGCATGGCAATATAGTTGCTGGCATAGTTGTTGGAGGAGGGAGTTTCGTCGATTCTAATAATTTGCATAGTAGCGGTCAACTTTCAGACAACGAATTTCGGAATAATTCACCAGATTGACACAGCCCACAAATAGGCATACTGTCAAATACGTGATCTTTTCATTGAAAAGATTCGGATAATGAGTTTTGAATGTAGAAATTTATTTGGTCTGCCTAGTTGCTCCAATAT
>CAYGIQ010000050.1:0-16844 GCA_964349885.1 uncultured Prolixibacteraceae bacterium
TGGAATAGGTAAGCATGTATAAGACAGTTTTTTTAACCAGCATGGTTTCTACATGGGCATTGGCGGCCCAAAGTGTTTTGCCGGGAAACGTAGCCACTCAAAATCCGATCTTAGAAAAGCCACCAAACATCATTCTGATCATCTCCGATGATCTTGGGTATGGAGATTTGGGATGTTACGGGCAGGAAAAAATAAAGACACCCCATATCGACCGGCTTGCCTCGGAGGGTATCCGCTTTACCCAAGCTTATGCAGGCTCCGCCGTTTGTGCCCCATCACGGTCTACGCTCATGGAAGGTAAGCATACCGGTCATGCCAGGGTTCGAGGTAATTTTTACAACAATTACCGCGAATCGCTGCAGCCGGGTGATTATACGATTCCCATGATGCTCAAAGAGACGGGCTATGCCACCGGACTCTTCGGAAAGTGGGGGCTTGGACTTCACAACCAGTACGGTATTCCGCGAAGAATGGGTTTTGACCAGTTTTTCGGGTACCTCAACCAGGGCCATGCCCATAACTACTACCCTGAATTCCTTTGGGAGAACGAATCGAGGGTTTTCTTTCCGGAGAATGGCTGCCACCATAAAAGCATAGATACTTATAAGGGCAAACAACCGTACGATGAAAATGGCGTTTGTCATCCGCTTTGTATCGACGACCCGTCGAAAGCCAGCTATTCGCTCGACGTTTACGCGGACCGGTCGCTGGACTTTATCCGACAGAACCATGAAAAGCCTTTTTTCCTGACTCTGGCCTATACGCCACCCCATGAGGCTTTTATCGTTCCGGAACTGGGCATCTACAACAAAATGGACTGGCCCCTTAACCATAAAATTTATGCGGCCATGATTTCCAGAATGGATGCGGAGGTGGGGAAACTGCTTTCCCTGCTTGAAGAACTGGGCATTGATGAGAATACCCTTATCCTGTTCACGTCTGATAACGGCAATATCCCGGGCAACGCCGAGCCCGGGGAAGAGCCTTTCAGCCGGTTTTTCAATAACCAGTCACCCACCCGGGGAGGGAAAGGCAATATCTTCAACGGCGCTTTCCATGTTCCTGCCCTCATTCGATGGCCCAAAGTCATTTCTCCGGGTCAGGTGAACGACCATGTATGGGCTTTCTGGGATATCATGGCTACCGTGGCCGAAATCACGGGCATGAACCCCCCGGCTGACACCGACGGTATCTCCTTTTACCCCTTGCTCAGGGGTGATAAGGCCAGCCAGAGGGTGCACGGGTTCCTTTACTGGGAGCACCAGGGCGAACAGGCCGTGAGGATGGGCAAATGGTATGCGGTTAAAGACCAGAAAGGCAAACTTGTGCTTTTTGACCTGCAAAAGGATCCCGGCCAGCAGGATGACCTCAGTAACCAATATCCGGAAGTTGCCAGCGGTATATTGCAGATTATGAAAACAGAACATACACCCAGTTATACCTGGCCCAGCCCGGGTGAAACAGAAGAAGAATTCGTTAAAAGGCTGAAATTGGCAAACGTGCCGAGTAGGCCTATGAACCGCGAAATTTATTAATGATTGTTATGAAGGCTGAATTCTCAATTTTAAAGCAGGCCTTCCCGGAATCATTATCCCGGGGGAATATAAAAATCGGCGTTTGCGCTGCTTTGGGGTTTGCAGTACCGCAAGTGATCTCCGCTGCCGAACCGCCAAAGAAGCCCAACATAGTTTTTGTGCTTGCCGATGACCTCGGATGGGCCGACGTGGGGTACATCGGCAACCGGTGTATGGAGACACCCCACATCGACAAATTGGCTTCAGAAGGTATAATTTTCAATAGGTTCTATCCTTCTGCTGCAAACTGTGCCCCTTCGAGGGCATCCATTCTCACAGGTATGTATACTCCACGACACCATGTTTATTTACCGCAGGGAATGTCTAGGGGCGTGCAATCACTTCAGCGTTGGATGGTTCCTACCCAAAGCATTCCAGAAACCCACAACCTTTTCCCGGTAAGCGTAAACAACGTTGAAGCCAAATTTGAATCGCTGGCCGAAATGCTCTCAAGAGGTGGGTATGTATCTGCCCGGCTGGGAAAATGGCACATTGGAGACGATAACCAAGGATTCGATTTTTCGTCTTCAGACGGAACACCGGGACTGGTTACCAATGTGGGTGGAGAAGAAGTACGTTTTTATAACGATACGCTGGTTGCCCAGAGGCTGACCGATGCCGCCATTGATTTTATTGGCAGGCATAAAGATGATCCATTCTTCCTATTTCTGTCTCACTGGGAAGTTCACAGTCCGCTGGCAGCGCGCAAGCCGGCCATTGCCCGTTTCTCATCCCAATTTGCAGGGACCGATTGTGCAGGTGTTGATCCAATATATGCCGCTGAAACAGAGCAGGTAGACCTGAGCCTTGGACGGATTATGGCATTTCTCGACAGCCTGGGCCTTGCCGATAATACACTCCTGATTTTCACATCAGACAATGGAGGATCTTTAAAGTACACTACCAATCTTCCATTAAGAGGAGGAAAGGGTGGCTTTTACGAGGGTGGAATCCGTACACCTTTCATCGCCAGGTGGCCGGCAAAAATTCAATCGGGGACTTCTACCAACTGGCCTGCCAACGGCATTGATTTAATGCCCACATTTGCTGAAATGGCAGGGGTTTCCTTGCCTTCGGAACAACCGGTTGACGGGATTTCACTAATTCCTGTATTCAATGATCCAATCCACCAGCCAGAGCGATCTATGTTCTTCCATTTTCCGCTTTATCTTGGAGGAGAGGAGGGAGTGAACCTTGAACTGCCAGCCTTTGAGAGTGGCCATCCCACATGGAGGGCAGTTCCATCCACAACAATTATGCGTGGCGACTGGAAAATGATCTGGTTCTATGAGTATGACAGGTATGAGCTGTATAATCTTTCGGAGGATATTTCTGAAGCAAATAACCTTGCTGGCCAATTCCCGGAATTTGAAAATAGCCTTCTGAAAGAGATTCGTGAATGGGTAGTTGCAGTTGAAGCTCCGGTGCCCAACGTTCCAAATCGCAAACAATGAAAATCGAAGGTTGAGGCTTAAGGCATTCATGGTTATTTAAAAGTAATATTTCAGTAAATACTTATAATTGAGCAATATGAACTACTTTCCAAAGTTGTTGTTGTTGAGTATCCTGTTGCTTTTTCGCTCCACAGGATGGACCCAAATAGATGGCACACGTCCAGTCAATGAACTATACAGGGCATTGACCCTCGAAGACAATCTATATATTTTAAACATGTGGGGTGAACAACCGGCCTATATTCAGGAAATTTACAGGCTTGCGTTTATGATATTGGAGCAGAGCCCCAATGCCTCCTATGCTGACCTTGCGCGTGATTCCTTTTTTCAGAAGTTGTGTCAGGAGCACGGAATTGTTCACCTCGGAGGTCCCATGCTGGGAGACGTGCGCTCCGACGGAGCAAAGGTATGGGTCAGAACCACCAAGCCTGCCGAGGTTAGAGTTGTGATAGAATATCAGGGGTTGGAGAAATCTTTTGGACCGGTTCACAGCACCGATTCGAGCGATATGACTGCCATCGTTGATGTTCATGGACTTCGACCTGCCACCCGGTATGGTTACAAAGTTTTGGTCGATGGTCAGATAATCAGCAATGCCGCTGAAACTGTGTTAACGACCCTGCCTGATTTTTACGAGGTAAACGATGCCCGGATTGCCGTAGGCACCTGCTACCATCGGATAGGCATAGGCAATCAGGTGCAGGCAAAGCAAATCTTGTCGCGGAATCCCATGGCTATGTTGTTGGGTGGAGATATAGCGGCACAAGACCGGGAAAACAATACGGCAATGCATCGGGCCGACTATATGCTTCGCGATTTTGCACCGGCATGGCAGCAGTTATCGGGATCTATACCCGTGTATGCTACCTGGGACGACCATGACTATTTCAACAATGACAAATCCGGAATTCCACCGGGTTACGCAGAGTCCGACAGGGCAGCGGTCTGGAATGTCTTCCGGCAGGCATGGACCAATCCCGCCTATGGATTTGGAGATGATGGTAAGGGCGTGTTTTTCAGGACCCGGATAGGTCCGGCCGATGTCATCATGCTGGATAACCGATACTTCAGAACAGGAGAGAAGGGTTCGTTCCTTGGCCCGGAGCAGATGCAGTGGCTCGAAGCGCAGTTGCTCGATTGCAAAGGTCCTTTTATTATTCTGTCATGTGGTACCATGTGGAGCGATTTTGTCACCAACGGAAAGGATTCATGGGGAGTGAATGATCCCGATGGGCGGGAGCAGATATTTCAATTGATTGAGAAAAACAAAATAGGCGGGGTATTGCTCATCTCGGGCGACCGGCATGGTGCAAGAGGATTCAGAATTCCCAGGCCATCGGGCTTCTCCTTCTATGAATTTGAATCGGCCAGTCTCGGTGGGCGAAGTGGTCCGGCAGTCACCGATCCCGCATGGGACACCCAGCTGTATGGTTATGGCGGCGTTTTTGCCTTTGGAGAGTTTAGCTTTAACACAGCGCTCAGCAATCCGGAGGTCACATTCAGGCTTATTGAGGAGAGTGGTAAAGAGCTGTATGCAATCACCCTAACAAGATCCCAGCTAACGCCACCTTAAATTTCGTCAATGTAACATAGATGTGTTAGGCCCTCACATTGCAGAAGAGAGGACGCTTTGTTCAAAACCTTATCAACAATTCAGTTATCAAATTTAAAAATGTTGCTATGATCAAATCCAATGGAATCGCAATCGTGCTTGCGGCAACTGCTTTTTCTTGTGTCCCAACACCAAAGGAATCCCCAATTGGGACTTTTCCCAATATCGTTTTGCTTATGGGCGACGATCATGGTTGGGACGAAACGGGTTACAATGGACATCCCTTTGTTAAAACCCCGGTTTTGGATGAGATGGCAACCAATGGTATGCGTTTCGACCATTTTTATGCCGCGCACCCCAACTGTTCGCCCACGCGCGGCAGTTTGCTTACGGGCCGACATCCCAATCGCTATGGCACCTTTGCTCCGAACTGGTCAATCCGCCCGGAAGAATTATCCATTGCCCATCTGCTAAAAAATTCCGGGTATGCCACTGCTCATTTTGGAAAATGGCACGTAGGCCCGGTGAAAAAAGATTCGCCAACCAGTCCGGGAGCAATGGGTTTTGATGAATGGCTATCGCACGACAATTTTTTTGAAATGGATCCGGTGCTGTCCAGAAACGGGGGACCACCGCTTATCGTGGAAGGTGAAGGTTCTGAGGTAATCATTGACGAAGCCATACAATTTATACGAAGGTCGAGGGAGCAAAATAAACCATTTATGACCCTCATATGGTTTGGTTCCCCCCATGAACCATACAGTGGATTGCCCGAAGATCTTGCCCTCTATGCAGACCTGCCCGACAGTCTGGGCAGAAAGGAAGTAGCATTAACCTCCAATGAAACCGGCGACCGGGTGGTCAGGTCACTCAGGGATGTTCTGCAGGAGCGTTATGCCGAGATTACAGCAATGGACAGGGCAATTGGCAAACTGAGGAATTTTCTAAAAGATAACAACCTGGAAGAGAATACATTGATCATGTATTTCGGTGACAATGGTACCTGTGCCACTGCTGCCCGCACGGGGTCGACCCTTAGGGAACAAAAGGGTAGTCTCTACGATGGGGGAATCCGGGTTCCGGGGGTGGTGGAATGGCCCGCTGTTATAAAAGAGCCGGCATCAACCTCCGTAATCTCGGTAACCAGCGATATTCTGCCCACGCTGGCTGCCATGACCGGACAGACACCATCCGACAGGCCTCTTGATGGAATCAGCCTAATACCGTTTTTCATCGATCCGGGTAAAAATCGTGATCAACCGCTTGGATTTTGGCAATTTGAACCCGGAAAAGTTTTCGGTGGTGAGGCACAACCCTACATCGATCCAGTTCTTCAGGAAGGAACTACCCCGCTCAAAAAAATGATGGCAGGTAAATTTACCCGTAGTTTCAGAAACAATATATATAGTCAGATTTCAGAAAATGACTATTCCGGTGAGCGTGCCCTATTCATAAACAACTATAAACTGGTAGTGGAAGGCCAATCGCCCAACCACGACGGGTATGAATTGTATGATGTATACAGGGATCCGGCAGAGAAAAAAAATCTGGCCGATGTGTATCCTGAAAGGGTGAAAGAAATGAAGGAGGAACTGCGCAAATGGCAGGAATCTGTACTCAATAGTTTAACAGGGGCCGATTATCGATAGCTTAAATCCCCGAGTTTTTTAATCAATTCAAACAGTTCCAAAGCAAATACGTCATTTAGCAAATCGCCCTTGCATTGCATGGGTTGGTTCAGTAAGATTGGACAGTGATGGGTGAAAATACCCACATTTTTATCCTTTACCTCTTTTAACCAATTGGCTGGAAATTCTGAATGAAGGTGGGATGCGTTTTGGGGTTGAATTGGCCTTGTCTATTTCTCAATATATTTTGGTGGATTAGGGTCGTTTCATAGTCAATTCGTCAAAATCATTCTCGGTAATGTGGTGCATAAAACGGAAGTTATACCAAATAAGTCAATTGCATACGTCTGCAGAATATCCGATATAGATTTTGTTGAAATTTGGGAAAAAAAGAATATAGACGTGATACATTCTTTGAAGAAAATGTGGGTTGTACTGGAATCGAACCAGTGACCCCTACCCTGTCAAGGTAATGCTCTAAACCAACTGAGCTAACAACCCATTAAGTTGTAAAAATAACAAAATCAACAAAAGGACACGTTAAAGTGTCCTTTTAAATTTTATTACTCAAATAGCAACGGTTTAAATGAAGAACTTAACAATAAACAGGATGGCCAATATCATGATTACCACCGAAAGATCTTTATGTTTTCCGGTTAAAAGTTTGAGCAGAACGTACGACAACATTCCGAAAACAATTCCTTCGGCAATGCTGTAGGTAAGTGGCATCATTATAATGGTCATAAATGCCGGTATCGATTCTGTATAGTCGTCGAAATTGATGTTCAGAATAGGGGTCATCATAAAGAAGCCAACCAATATCAGGGCTGGTGCTGTTGCTGCAGCAGGAACCATCAGGAAGAGCGGTGCCAGAAATAATGCCAGCATAAATAGAACAGCGGTGGTAAGAGAGGTTAGCCCTGTTTTTCCACCCTCGGCAACGCCAGAGGCACTTTCTACATAGGTGGTAACCGTACTTGTACCCAGAATGGCTCCTACCGTTGTTCCAATGGCATCGGCAAAGAGTGCCTGTTTAACCCGTGGCACTTTCCCGTCTTTGTCGAGCATTCCGGCTTTTGAAGAAACGCCTACCAGGGTTCCCACCGTATCGAACATATCTACAAACAGGAAGGTGAGCAGCACAATCAGCATATCAAAGGTGAAGATTTCGGTGAATTCGAATTTCAGAAATATTGGAGACAAGGAAGGTGGAGCATCTACAAGGCCTCCTTCTGGCATTTGGGTAACTCCCAAGGGCAACCCGACTACGGTAGCCATAAAAATACCAATCAGCAAAGCGCCTTTTACTTTAAGCGCCAGTAAAACCCCGGTAAGGACAACGCCTCCCAATGCTATCAATACAGCAGGGGATCCCATTTGTCCCAGGCCCACCAGCACTGCATCATTGTTGACAATGATGCCGGCATTTTGCAAACCTATAAAAGCTATAAACAGACCAATACCAGCCGAAACGGCATGTTTTAATGACATCGGAATGGCATTTACAATCAGTTCCCTGATATTAAAAGCGGTTAATATCAAAAAGATAATTCCCTCGAGGAAGACGGCCGTTAAGGCAAACTGCCACGAATGCCCCATTCCTAACACCACGGTAAAAGCAAAAAAAGCATTCAGTCCCATGCCTGGAGCCAATGCAAAAGGCAATTTGGCTACCAGTGCCATGAAAAGTGTTGCCACCATGGCCGAAAGTGCAGTTGCCGTAAACAACGCATTTTTATCCATTCCGGTAGCACTGAGAATATCAGGGTTTACTGCCAGAATATAGGCCATGGTCATAAAGGTGGTAATCCCGGCCAAAACCTCGGTGCGAACCGTAGTCTTGTTTTGTGTTAATCCAAAAAATTTGTCGAACATATTTGTAGATTTGGTTTAGAAGGTATATTTAAGACCCAATGTAGGCATAATTTGAAATCCTTCCATGCCTGCAAAATGGTTGCTGAGTTCAACTTCACCTCCCATAGCGAAGTTGGCATTCATGTTATACCAGATCTGTGGTTCAGTCAGAAAAATCATTTTTCCGGTAGCTGTCGTCTCACGCCAAAGATCGGCAAATCCAGTAAAGGTAAATTTGTTGCTGGCAAAGTTAACATACCACACAGCGGTTAGCTGATAGCTGTGCGGCCGGTTGTCGGGTGTGTTTTCCAGATATTTATAGAGGGTTTTTAGGGTAAAACCTTTCGAGAAATCGGCCGAATTTACAGAGTAATCCAAGCCGGTAAGCCAGCTGTTGTGTATGGTATAGGCCCCATTGCCCGAAGGGGTATAGTATTGGCCCATGCCACCATTGTATTCGATGTGCCAGCCCACAGGTGCAGAGGGGAGTGTGAATACGCGTGCCAATTCCCAATAGGCGAGGGAGAGTCCTTGAACTTCGCCTACTCCATAGTCCATGTCGATGAAGAAAAAGGTATTCCCACGGCTATCAGGGCGAAACATTTCAACGGTCGACGTCAAAAATCCTCGGCCTTTACCCATGTCGTAGTGGAGTTGCAGGTTTTGTGCCGTAGCCGTAGCTAGGCAGAGGGCCAATAGTCCAGTAATAAAGAGTTGCTTCATAGCGTTGTTTTTGGTTTTTTGCGCAAAACTAAACATTAATGTGGTTTTGCCACCTGAAAGCAGTCCAATAATTCATTAAACGGAATCGCTCTCCTCCAGATTTTTCCGACAGACCGCCGGGAGAGTTGATTTCCGAATATCGATTAACTTTGCAGTCTGAAACCATAGAATTATGCAGCAAGGTATCGAGATTATGGCTCCGGTAGGTTCGTACGAATCGCTTATGGCTGCCATTCAGGCAGGTGCGGGGTCGGTCTATTTCGGTGTAGAGCACCTCAACATGCGTTCGCGTTCGTCGAACAATTTTTCTCTTGCCGATTTGCAAAGAATTACCGAATTGGCTGCAGCAAAAGGAGTAAAGACCTATCTAACCCTTAACGTAGAGGTGTTCGATAACGAAACCATTCTGATGCAACAGGTGGTGGATGCCGCAAAAGCAGCAGGGGTTTCGGCCGTCATTGCTGCCGATATTTCGGTTATTTTGTATGCCCGGTCAGTTGGACTTGAGGTACACATCTCTACCCAAGTGAACATCACCAACTTTGAATCCGTAAAATTTTATGCACAGTTTGCCGATGTTGTGGTGTTGGCCCGAGAGATCAATCTGGGTCGGGTACAGGAGATTTACGAAAACATTGTTGAGCAGCAGGTGAAGGGCCCTTCGGGGCAATTGGTGCGTCTCGAAATGTTTGTACATGGTGCCCTTTGCATGGCCGTAAGCGGAAAATGTTATCTCAGTTTGCACGAAATGAGCTCGTCGGCCAACAGGGGTGCCTGTCTGCAGACCTGCCGGAGGGCCTACACCGTAACCGATAAGGAGACCGGGGCAGAGCTCGAGATCGACAATGAATACATAATGTCGCCCAAAGATTTAAAGACCATTCATTTTCTGAACAAAATCCTCGATAGCGGGGTGTCGGTTCTAAAAATTGAGGGGAGGGCACGCTCGGCCGACTATGTAAAAACTACGGTAGCCTGTTACCGCGAGGCAGCAGAGGCATGGGAAACCAACACCTTTACCGACGAGAAAGTGGAGGATTGGAACCGAAGGCTTGCTACCGTTTTCAACCGTGGATTCTGGGATGGATATTACCTCGGACAGAGGCTGGGCGAGTGGAGCCACAACTACGGCTCTCTGGCAACCAAGCGCAAAGTTTATCTGGGTAAGGGTACCAACTTTTTTCCCAACATTGGGGTGGCTGAGTTTAAGCTCGAGACCGGCGATTTGCAGGTTGGCGACGAAGTAATGATTACTGGACCTACAACCGGTGTAATCGAAACCATTGTAAAAGAGTTGCGGGTTGAGCTGCAGGTGGTCGATACCGCCAGAAAAGGAGAGCACTTTTCGATGGCTATACCGGAAAAAATAAGACGCTCCGATAAATTATTTAAGTTGGTGGACGCTAAAACGGTATCGGATAACGTTCGTAAGTAAAATAATTGCCGTATTTTCGGTTCAAATTTGACTTTATTATAATTCAATACCTTATGAAAAGGATCCATATTGTTTCTCTCCTACTGGCAGTTTGGCTGGTCTTGCCGTTGATTTCTTCGGCGCAACCCGGAATAAAAATCCGCCTAGGAGGCAATTTATCGGGGCTAAGGGGAGAGATTCAGGGAGAGGAGTTTTCTAATCCCAGTTTTGATGCTTTCAACAAAGACAGTGCAAACAATATTTTGCAAGATATCCATAAGTTTTCGCCCAGTTTCGAGTTTGAAATTATGTATCCGCTGTCGAACCGGATCTATGTCGGACTCGAATTGAACCGTATGCAACTGAATGGCAGCAATGATAGACCTCCCAAGTACAATTTTCAGGAGGATCCCGAATACAATGCGCTTCGATATCAGCTACGGTCGACCGATCTTTTTACCATCCCCGAAGATGATCTGAATAAGGTAAATCCTATTCTTGACGGTATTAATTTCCCGCATTTCGGTCCCATCGAATACACTACCAACCTTACCAACGTGTTGCTCAACCTTCGGTTTTATTTGAGTGAATCTGGCAGGGTACGCCCTTACGGTAAAATTCACGGGGGAGTATCACTTTTATCTACTGAACTGCGCTACAATTACGGTAATCTCGAATTTGAACCGGAATCTTTCTATTCTGATATATACAACGAAAACAATTTCTCCACAGTTTTTTCCGATTCTTTGGGGAGTGTTTTACCAGATGAATTTTTTGGATTTAACGGAAATACCCTCTATTCGCGGGGGCTACCTACCTCGATCGATAAAACCCGGCAGCTGGCTTTGAATGTCGGTGCGGGTTTTGGCGTGGAAGTTCAGGTCGCCAGCAGAATATCTTTGATGGCAGGGGCCGACTACTCCCTGATTACCTCTGGATTGCTCGATGGTAGGCCCAATATCGACTTCATTGAGGGAGATGTTACTGCCGGGACTCCAGATCGGTATGAACCACGCAATCCACTTTCCGGGGTTACCCGCATCAGCTTTGGCGTGGTTTATTCCTTTGGCGAGGTATTTACATCTGGTGGAGGAAGTCGTGGCAGTGGCCGCGCTTCGGGAAATCTTCCGTTTTACAAACCCTACAGCAGGTAATATACTGGATTCTATAAGCTAAAAAGCTGACTTCAGCCAAAGGCGAACAATGAACCCTTAAAAAGAGCGACCCGAATGTTGTAGCATTCGGGTCGCTCTTTTAGTTAGGCCAAAATGGCCTCAATTTGTTGAAGCTCTCCATCGGTAAACGATAGCTGGTTTAAGGTCGCAAGGTTATCGTCGAGTTGCGCAACCGAGCTGGCACCAATAAGGACCGAGGTAATCCTTGGGTCGCGCAAAACCCATGCGAGTGCCATTTGGGCAAGCGACTGGCCCCGTTTTGTGGCCATCTGGTTTAGGGCTGCAACTTTGGTTAGGGCAGGCTCCACCTGATGGGGTTTGAGAAAGCCCCACGACTTCGATGCCCTCGATCCCTCGGGAATCCCTAGAAGGTAGCGGTCGGTAAGCAATCCCTGCGCCAGTGGAGAGAAAGGGATGCACCCAATGCCTTCGTTGCCGAGCACATCGAGCAAGCCATCTTCAATCCAACGTTCGAACATCGAATATTTGGGCTGGTGAATGAGGCAGGGTGTCCCCAACTGCTTCAGGATGGCTGCAGCCTCTAGGGTCTTATCGGCAGGATAGTTGGAGATACCCACGTAGAGCGCCTTTCCCGAACGCACAATCTGGTCGAGGGCCATCATGGTCTCTTCAATTGGGGTGTTGGGATCGGGCCGGTGGGAATAGAAAATGTCGACATACTCCAGATGCATCCGTTTCAGACTCTGATCGAGACTCGATATCAGATACTTCCGGCTTCCCCATTCTCCGTATGGCCCCGGCCACATCAGATAGCCTGCCTTCGATGAAATGATGAGCTCGTCGCGGTAAGGTTTAAAGTCGAGGTCCATGTACCGTCCGAAATTTTCCTCTGCCGATCCGGGCGGCGGACCGTAATTATTGGCCAGATCAAAATGGGTGATCCCCTTATCGAAGGCGTGCCGCAACATGGCCCTGCCGTTTTAGAACTGATCTACACCGCCAAAGTTGTGCCACAAACCCAGCGAAACTGCTGGAAGTTTTAGGCCCCACTTTCCGGTGTGGCGGTATTGCATGGTATTGTAGCGCTGTTCGTTTGCCTGATACATATTTTTACAGTTGGATTAAGTGAATTGAAGCATAGGGCGATGAAATCTAAACAGCAGGAAGTACCCACGGTTTTCGGTATTCTGGCTTTAAATAGGCGTTTGCTTCATCGTCGTCGATAAACATACTACGGTCGTTGTCCCAGTAAAGTCGCCGTCCGGTTTTAAAAGCGATGTTGCCAAGGTGGCAAACTTTGGCGGTATTCGACCCAATGGCAATGCTGGCGTTGGGGGTCAGGCTGCGGTCCCTCATGCAGTCGATGAAGTTGGCCATATGCAGATCGAGACCTCTGCCGGTCGACTTTTGCAGGTCCACGCGTTCCATTTCGGGCCGGTTGTTTTTTACTTCCGGGATTACTTCCCATCCGCCCCGATCGACCACCAGCGTACCGAGATTGCCAACAAATGCTACTCCGTGGGTACGTCCAAAGTGACCTCCGTCGATGCCAATCCCGTGGTCCCACATAACGGTGTAACCATCGAATTCGTACAGCGCCTGCTGGGTGTCGGGGGTTTCGCAGGCATCTTCAGGATAGGCAAACTTACCACCCATCGACATCACCGATTTGGGTCCTTTCGATTGCATTCCAAACAGGGCATAGTCCATAATGTGCACCCCCCAATCGGTCATCATACCTCCGGCATAGTCCCAGAACCATCTGAAGGTGAAGTGGAACCGGTTTGGATTAAAGGGTCGGAGCGGTGCCGGCCCCAGCCACATGTCATAATCAACTCCATTGGGCACGGCTCCGTTGGGTTGAACTGGAACCGAGGTCATCCACCCCTGATAGGACCAAGTGCGCACGGTCCTTACTTTTCCCAGCTGCCCCGAATGTACAAAGTCGATCGCATCTCTCCAATGCGGGTCGCTGCGCTGCCACTGACCAACCTGTGTCACTATTCCGTAACGATTGGCAGCTCTTTCCATAATGTTGCATTCTTCAATGCTGTTGGCCAAGGGTTTTTCTACATATATGTGCTTTCCTTCCTGGGCTGCATAAACGAATGGGATGCAGTGCCAGTGGTCGGGGGTGCCAATTATCACCACATCAATGTCTTTGTTTTCGAGCATCTTGCGAAAATCGGAATAACCAACTGGTGCCCGACCTTGAATTTCGGTGGTCTCTTTTAAGCGACTCTCCAGTACGGTCTGGTCTACATCGCAAATGGCAACGCATTCGGTATTGGGTTGTTTCAGAAAGGCCCGAAGGTTCGACATGCCCATACCTTTTGCGCCGATGAGGCCACAGGTAATTTTTTCGTTGGCACCCTTAATCCTGCCATACGACAGATGGGTTCCGGCCAGCAAACCAGCTCCGGCCAAGGCCGAGCGGTGAATAAAGTTTCTGCGGTTGAGTTGATGCATAAGTCAGTTTTGTTGGTTTATGACGTTCAATTTGGTTGTTTAATGGCAGACTAATCGCGCTGCATAGCATCGTCGAAGGCCACCCCTGAAGGTTCGAAATCGGAATATCGAACAAATTCGCATGCTTCGGCAGCTCCGGCCTCACGGTTCATGCCGCTGTCTTCCCACTCAACCGAAAGCGGACCTTTGTAGCCGATGTCGTTCAGCGCTCTGATGATGTTTTCGAAATCGATTTTTCCCCGGCCAAGACTTCTGAAATTCCAGTAGCGTCGGTTATCGCCAAAGGCCATATGTCCACCAAAGACTCCCACCGCTCCGGGTTGGTCGCTCCAGTATACGTCTTTCATGTGAACATGAAAAATACGGTCGCTGAATTCATAGATGAAGCGCACATAATCTACGCCTTGGTAGCCAAAGTGGCTGGGGTCGAAGTTAAATCCAAATGCCGGATGGTGGTTGAGTGCTTTTAAGGTTAGGTGTGCCGTGTGGATATCGAAAGCGATTTCGGTGGGGTGAACTTCGAGCGCAAATTTTACGCCCAGTTTTTGAAATTCGTCGAGAATCGGTATCCAGCGACGGGCAAACTCAGCGTAACCCTGTTCAATCATTTCAGGAGGTACGGGAGGAAAGGAGTAGAGCAGGTGCCATATCGGACTTCCTGTAAAGCCTACGACTGTGTCGAGTCCAAGCCTTTTGGCTGTTTCTGCTGTGCGGATAACTTCCTGAGCTGCCCGCTGACGTACCCCTTCGGGGTCGCCATCGCCCCAAACATAGGGGGGGAGAATTGATTTGTGCCGCTGGTCGATGTTGTCGGAAACGGACTGCCCCACCAGATGGGTGGATATGGCATAAAGCTGTAATCCATGTTTTTTTAAAACAGCAAGGCGCTGGTCGCAATAGAGCTGATCGGCTTTATCGATTTCCATGTGGTCGCCCCAGGTGCAGAGTTCCACTCCGTCGTATCCAAATGATTTGGTTTTTTCACATAGGGTTTCGAAGGGCAAATCTGCCCATTGTCCGGTAAATAGGGTAACTGGTCGGGCCATAGCGGTTGATTTAGGTCTTATGATTACAGGTTTTGACGGGTATTTCGAGTCAGCATGTTGTTAAGCCGGCCAAGAAACCCACTTTATAGTATCGTTGTATCCGGCTTCCACCATCAAGTCAACGAATTGCATTCCACGGATGCCTTCATCCACATTGGGAAAATCGAGCCATTCGGGTTCAGGTTCTCTTCCATCTATCCTTGCCTGAAGGGTAAAGGCGAAATTCCGGTAGATGTTTGCAAATGCCTCCAAATATCCTTCGGGATGGCCTCCTGGCGTCCGGGTATTGGCAGCAGCGGCCTCATTCATGAAGGCGGTTCCAGTACGGTACACCTGCATGGGTTGGTCGATCCATTTGACCAACAAAGTGTTGGGTTCCTGTTGCTGCCATTCGAGTCCCCCTTTATCGCCGTATACCCTTAATTTTACGGCATTCTCTTCGCCGGCGGCAATCTGACTGGCAACCAAGACTCCTTTGGCGCCATTGTCGAAGCGCAGGAAGGCAGCTCCATCGTCGTCGAGCAGTCTGCCGGGGACAATAATATTCAGGTCGGCACAGATGGCTGTGGTTTTGAGTCCGGTGACATACTCTGCCAAATGGTGTGCGTGGGTGCCAATGTCGCCGATACAACCTGCCTTACCCGATCTTTTTGGGTCGGTACGCCACGAAGCCTGCTTGTTGGCAAGGTCTTCCTCTTTGCGGGTGAGCCATCCCTGCGGATACTCTACCAGTACCTTTCTGATTTTTCCAAAGGCACCATCGGCTACCATTTTCCGGGCATGTTTTACCGCTGGGTAACCGGCATAGGTATGGGTAAGGGCAAACAGCAAACCGGTCTCCTCTTGTTTCTGTTTCAGCAGGATTGCCTCTTCGGTGGTGAAAGTAATGGGTTTATCGAGCACTACATGAAATCCCTTCTCCAAGGCCATCATGGCTGGGTCGAAATGGAGATGATTGGGGGTTACAATAACCACAAAATCCATTTTCTCATAGTCAGGAAGCCGGGCCTCCTTTTCAAACATTTCGTGGTAGGAACCATAAATCCGGTGGTCGGGCAGGTACCATTCGCGTCCCGACCGTAGCGATACCTCTGGGTCGGAACTGAAAGCACCGCATACCATTTCGATATGACCATCCATAAGTGCGGCAATGCGGTGAACTGCTCCGATGAAGGCACCTTTGCCTCCGCCGACCATTCCCATTTTGAGTTTTCGTGCCATATTGTAATTTGCTTGGTTGAATTATGCAGTTCCTAAAATTAGCAACTCTTTTCCACCCATGCAATACGCGAATCTCAAAAGGCCTGAAGAGAATTTTTAGTCCTTTAAACTCCTGATGAATTCTGGAACCACCTTTTCTGGTGGATCCATCTGGCCAAGTGCTTTTACAAAGGCACTGCCAATTATGGCTCCGCTGGCGTATTTGCAAGCATTGTTGAAGGTGGCTTTGTCGGAAATACCAAAGCCGATTAGCCTTGGGTTTTTCAGGTTTAGGGCTGCAACGCGCTCAAAGTAATCGGTTCGAAAGTCCTCTACTTTTTTCCCGGCGCCGGTGGTCGATGATGACGAGACCATATAGATGAATCCACTGCTGAGCTGGTCGATCTCCCGGATTCGGTCGTCCGTTGTCTGTGGGGTAATCAGCAAAATGTTGTGCAGTCCGCTGGACTCAAAGATTGCCTGGTAGTTTTGGAAATATTCTTCGGGTGGCAGATCCGGTAAAATTACCCCATCGATGCCAGTTTCCTGACACTGACGGCAGAACTGTTCTACTCCAAACTGCAGCACCGGATTAAAATAACCCATTAAAATGAGTGGGATTTTCACCTTGCTGCGGATATCCTTCAACTGTTGGAACAGCTTCTTCATGGTCATTCCGTTTTTGAGTGCCCGTTCGCTGCTTTGTTGAATAATAGGCCCGTCGGCAGTGGGATCCGAAAAGGGAATACCAATTTCAACCAAGTCGGCACCGCTCTTTTCGAGCAGTGTGATGA
>CAYGIQ010000051.1:0-15102 GCA_964349885.1 uncultured Prolixibacteraceae bacterium
GCTCTGCCAGCTTTTGGTAACTCTCGGCTGACTCTGCAAATTGCATCTGTTTGTAGCGGCTGTTGCTGAGGTTAAAGTTCCATTGTGGGTCGGAGGGACGCTTTTCGAGTGCTTGACGATAGGCCGATTCAGCTTTGGCAAAGCTTACGGTATCGAGCTTCGTGGTATCTTTTAAACCATCGAGGTAGTGTCGGTTGCCTTGTCTGATAAAACGCCTCTCTACCTGCGCTTCAACATACAGGCTGCTAAACAGGAGCCCGAGCAAAACCAAAATATATTGTAATTTTTTTACCATTTCTTTCATTATAACCTCCCTAAAAACATTCTGGTTGAAGAGTGAACCTATTGTATTGTTTTACACCATTGATCCATCTGTGTTAGTTTTCCATTGCCCCGGGTTATCCAAAAATCCGGATCTTTCTTAAATAGCTGTTTTTCCTGTCCATAATCAGAAATTCCAACAGTAAAATGGCCAATCCTACCATAAAAAACCAGGGAAACAGATCTTCGTATTCCGAAAATAGTCGGGCTTCCATTTCCACTTTTTGCATCTGATTGATCTCTTCGAGCAGATCTTCGAGGCCAACATTGGCCGTGCTGGCCCTTATGTAGACACCATTTCCTGTGGTGCTAATCTTTTCGAGCATCACCTCGTCGAGTCGGGTAATGACCACATTGTTTTCGCGGTCGCGCAGATAATCGGTGCTACTGCCTCGAACAATCGGAATGGGGGCTCCCTGTGGCAGTCCCATGCCAATGGTATGCACTACAATGCCATTGTCGGCAGCTCTTGCTGCAGCTCCTACGGCGTCGTCCTCGTGGTTCTCGCCGTCGGTGATCACAATTATGGCCTTGCTGCTTTCGGCATTGGGAGTGAAGGAGCGTGTGGCCAGCTCAATGGCCGCTCCAATGGCCGTACCCTGTCGGGGCACTATATCTGTACTCACCGAAGCCAGAAAAAGCTGTGCCGATCCGTAATCGGAGGTAATCGGAAGCTGGGTATAGGCTTCTCCTGCAAAGACGATGAGCCCGATTTTGTCGTCGCGCAAACGGCTTATCAGTCGGTCGATGGCCCTTTTGGCACGCTCCAATCGATTGGGTTGAATGTCTTCGGCCATCATACTGTTCGATACATCGAGCAATATCATTATCTCCACCCCTTCGCGTTTTACCGTCTGAAGTTTTGAACCAAACTGAGGCCTTGCTGCCCCCAATATAAATGCCGAAAGGGCAAGCATTAGCAAGCCGAATTTCAGAACAGGTCTGACGGTCGATACCGACGGCATCAGTTCGCGTATAAGGGTGAGGTTTCCGAATTGGCGCAATGCCCGCTGGCGCATAAGGCGTGCCATTACAAAAAAGAGTGTAAGGAGGGGTATGAGCCAAAAGGCCCAAAAATATTCCGGATAGGCGAATCTGAACATCTCCATGGTTTGCGTATTTACGGGATATTTCTGAACAAAGTGGTTTTTAATGCGAGCGAAGCCATCAAAAAAATCAGGCCGGCAAGGGCAAAAGGCATAAACTCTTCGGCCCGGCGGCTGAACTCCCGGACCTCAATTTTTGACTTCTCCAATTGGTCTATCTCTTGATAAATTTCGGCCAGCTTCAGGTTGTTGGTCGCCCTAAAATATTGACCACCCGTTAATTCGGCAATTTGCCGCAGCATCGGTTCATCAATTTTTACTTCCATATCGCGAATTTGGGTCCCGAATGGCGTTTCCACCGGAAATGGAGCCATTCCAACGGTTCCAACCCCAATGGTATACACCCTTATCCCAAAGGTTCGGGCTATTTCAGCAGCCGTAATGGGGGCAATTTCTCCCCTGTTGTTTTCACCGTCTGATAGCAAAATGATAACCCTGCTCAATGCATCGCTGTCTTTGATCCGCGTAACAGCGGTTGCCAGACCATTGCCAATCGCAGTGCCATCTTCAATCATACCTGTTGTAATTCCGCCGAAAAGATTGAGCAGTACCGACCGGTCGGTAGTAAGCGGACACTGGGTAAAGGCTTCACCTGCAAATACCACCAGTCCCATGCGGTCGTATTCCCTACCAGAAATAAATTCCATGGCCACCTTTTTGGCTGCCTCCAACCGGTTGGGCTGAAAATCCATAGCCAGCATGCTGGTCGATATGTCGAGCGAGACCATAATGTCGATGCCCTCGGTGGTGGTGTTCTCCCAACGGGTCGAAGACTGCGGACGGGCAAGGACGGCAATAAAAAATGCCATAGCCACCAACTGCAGCAGAAAGGGAAGGTGCCTGAGCACATGCCGCGCCGTTAAAGGTGCCTGTGCCAAAGGGGCAGTAGTAGAGAGCCGTATACTGGCTGTATTTTTTTTGTAGCGCAGCACATACCAAACTGCCATGGGAATAAGTCCCAGCAGCAGATAGAACATTTCAGGATTTTGGTAAGTGTGATCTCCAAACATACTTAATCTATTTTAAAACAACCGCTTCGTCCGACTTTGCATCCTCTTTTGGAGTGGCTGCCGGTTCGGCCGGTTTGGTGTCGTTTACAAAAAAATAGGCGTTCACCAGAAGCATATTGTGCTCATCGGGCAGCGGTTGGTATTTGGCAAATTTTACCAGATCGGCAAGTGAAAATATCTGTCCCAAATGGCCCATCGATTTCTCTCCGACCAGGGTGCCCGATTTCAATGCCCGCAGCGTCTCTTCCGACGTATATTCCATGGCTTGAACACCATAGCGTGCCTCGATATAGTTTCTCAATATATCGGCAACCTCGCTGTAGTAAACCTTAATTTTATCCTTCTGCCACAATTTTTCCTCTTTCACACGGTCAAGTGCACGCAGGGCAACCACATGGGGTGGCTCTGCGGGTCTTACGGGTAGTTGAAACAGGGGTAGGTTCTTTTTTCGACGCGTGTAATAATACCAACCAAAAAACAGAAGGCTCATCAACAGCAAAACACCCAAAATCCAAGGCGTGGCCTCTTTCAACGTTACAGGTGCAGCATAGGGCATTTTGATGTCGGTAGGACCACGGGTAGTATCTATTTCGAACGATTGGACCCTAAGAACGAGCTCATTGGTTGGAATGGAATCGAAACGATCGCCCAAATCAAGTCTGAACCAAAAGCGGGGCACAATATACTCGCCGCTGTCGAAACTTGTGATCAGGGTTTGTTGAACCAGCTTAACAACATTGTCGGCCAGCTGAACGGTATCGATACCCGACTGCCGCAATATTTCGATGTATTCGGGCATCGAGGTGGCAATTTCCGGAAAAGCCATCGACAGATGGTCGGGTTTTTCCAGTTCTATGGTTAGGGTTACCTGATCGCCAATTAATATATTCGCCGAATCGAGCGTTGCGGTTGCCTTAATTTGCTGACCCCATACAGCGGTTTGAATACCAGCAAGTGCTGCAAGCAGAAGGAGTGTTTTTCTAAATGTCATCGCCGTGCCTCCCGCTTTTTAAACAGATTCATCAACGACCGTACATAGTCCTCGCGGGTATTGATCAGGGTGGCATCCACTCCGCTGCGCGTAAACAGTGTCTTCAGCCTTTCATCTTGCTGCCACCAATAACGCCGGTAGAGTTCACGGGTTTTCCGGTCGCTGGTATTTACCCATATATACCGACCGGTTTCGGCGTCCTTCATTTTGATCATTCCCATTGGCGGCAACTCCTGTTCCCGTTCGTCGAATATACGTATGGCTACCACATCGTGCTTCGAATTGGCCACGGTTAAAGCTTTTTCGAAATCGGGATGCGGATCAATGAAGTCTGAAATTACAAATGCCGTGCACTTCTTCTTGATAACATTCGTCAGATAGCGCAGTGTATCCGGGATATTGGTGCCCCTGCTCTCCGGCTCAAAATCGATCATTTCACGAATTATGCGTAGGATGTGCGACCTCCCCTTTTTGGGTGGAATGAATTTTTCTATCTGGTCTGAAAAAAGGATGACCCCTATTTTATCGTTGTTTTGAATGGCCGAAAAGGCCAAAGTGGCCGCAATTTCGGTGATTACATTTTTCTTAAAGGTATGCACCGAACCAAAATCCCGAGATCCGCTTACATCGATGATCAACATTACGGTGAGCTCCCGCTCTTCCTCAAAGACTTTAATATAGGGGTGGTTGTAACGGGCGGTTACATTCCAGTCGATGTTGCGAATGTCGTCGCCAAACTGGTATTCCCGTACTTCAGAGAAGGCCATGCCACGTCCCTTGAAAGCACTGTGGTACTCACCGGCAAAGATGTTCCGGGATAGTCCGCGGCTTTTTATCTCAATATGTCTGACTTTCTTAAGTAATTCGGTCGTTTCCACACTCACTACTGCTAATTCGGGACATGATTACGGCAATTTGTTTCAGGAGCTGTTGTTGCACAACTTCCCAACTATTGGCAGGGTTAGGGCACCTCAACCGTATTGAGTATATCGGTAATGATCTCCTCCGATGTAATGTTGTTGGCCTCTGCTTCGTAGCTTAATCCTATGCGGTGCCTTAAAACGTCGGGACAAACTGCCCTAACATCTTCGGGTATTACATAGCCACGACGTTTGACAAATGCGTAGGCTTTGGCTGCCTGCGCAAGACTGATACTAGCCCTAGGCGATGATCCATAGCTGATCATATCGCGGTACTTTTCCAGTTTATTGTCGGCTGGCTCACGGGTCGAAAATACAATATCAACTATATATTTCTGTATCTTCTCGTCCATGTATACGTCTTTCACGACATTGCGGGCACGCACAATATCCTCGGGTCTTAATATGGTAGAGGTTTCCGGAAATTGCTTCAGGAGATTCTGCTGAATGATCAATTTTTCCTCCTCCCTTTTGGGATAGTTGATGATAACTTTCAGCATAAACCGGTCGATTTGCGCCTCGGGTAAGGGGTAGGTGCCTTCCTGTTCAATGGGGTTTTGGGTGGCCATTACCAAAAAGGGTTCACCCAGTGGGTAGGTGGTTTCTCCGATGGTTATTTGACGTTCCTGCATGGCTTCGAGAAGCGCCGATTGCACCTTGGCAGGGGCCCGGTTGATCTCATCGGCAAGAATGAAGTTCGCAAAGATGGGGCCTTTTTTAACCGAAAATTCTTCCCGTTTCTGACTGTATATCATAGTTCCCACAAGGTCGGCAGGCAGCAAGTCGGGTGTAAACTGAATTCTCGAAAATTTGGCATCAATGGTTTTGGCAAGCGATTTTATGGCCAGCGTCTTGGCCAGTCCGGGTACCCCTTCGAGGAGTATGTGTCCGTTCGACAACATCCCGATCAGTAGACTCTCTACCAAATGTTTTTGTCCTACAATCACCTTGTTCATCTCGAGGGAAAGAAGGTCAACAAATGAGCTCTCCTGTTGTATGCGCTCATTGAGTTCACGAATGTCGATGGCCTGATTCATATACTATTGGTTAAATAATTACAATTGTAAGGGCACGAAAATAGTTGATTAGCGCGGTTAACCACAATCAATTTGTATTAAAAAAGATTAAACCCGATGTATTGCCGCGAAATCGTAACAAAGCCCATGCCGCACTGCAGGTGCAAAGCGACATAGGAGCTTATTTTTTTTTGCCTTTGCCGAAACTTTGTGCTAAGCAATTTCGATTGTTCTGCCTGGTTTGGTCTTCAACTCCTCGCGTTTGGGCAGGGTAACGCAGAGCAGTCCGTCGGAATACCTAGCTGAGATCTTTTCGCATTCGACCAGATTTTCAGGGACAGTAAAACTGCGCTGGAACGACTGATAGTAGAATTCACTCCGAGTGTAATTAGCCCCCTTCTCCTCATTTTTCTCTTCACTTCTTTCGGACGAGATGGTCAAAACATTGTTTACAAGATTTACCCTGAAATACTCCCGATTCATTCCGGGAGCGGCTACCTCAATATCGAACCTTTCGTCGGTCTCTTTCACATTAACGGCCGGAAGGGTGGTGTCGGTACTCGAAAAATTGTTGCTGCCCCAGTCTGTTAAATACCTTGAGAAAAAATTGTCCCAAAAGGTGGGCAGATACATTTCAGATCGCTTCGCAATTGACATGGTTTTATGCTCCATACTTAGTTAGACAATGATTGTTTTATCGATTAGATACATTGCAAAGCCGATGCCATAATGCGCTGCCGAGAACTTTGCATATTTTACTAAAAATCAATATATCAATGGATTATTGTTTTTATTTTGATTTTTCTTTTGGCTGA
The DNA here is from genome assembly GCA_964349885.1 of uncultured Prolixibacteraceae bacterium. Lineage (GTDB taxonomy): Bacteria > Bacteroidota > Bacteroidia > Bacteroidales > Prolixibacteraceae > UBA1413. Next base: position 6,180 of record CAYGIQ010000051.1, read on the forward strand.
AATGGTGTGCCCGTAGTATGTCAATTTGACGTTTCAGAATGACTTTGTTTGACAATTTTGCAGCAATTTTCAATTTTCAAGTCAGTGGATGTGAGGGTAAGGGCATCAATCGGATTTCCTTTGCTTTACGGTCGCGAAAATCTCCCTATCTTCGTTAAAAATTCAGTGTATATGTCGCGCTATTTTATGGAACTGTCGTACAAGGGTACCCGCTATCATGGCTGGCAGATACAGCCCAATGCGTCGACTGTTCAACAAAAATTGGAGCATTGTATGGGTACTTTTTTGCGCCATCCTGTATCCATTACCGGTGCCGGCCGTACCGATACCGGTGTGCATGCAGCCTATTATGTAGCCCATTTCGATGCCATCGATCTGACCGTTAGCTGCCATGATTTGGCAGAGAAGTTAAACCGTTTTCTACCCAACGATATAGCCCTGCACCGCATCTGGCTGGTTCCATCGGATGCCCATGCCCGCTTTAGCGCCATCAGCCGAACCTATCAGTACCGCATATCAAGGGCAAAAAATCCTTTTACGACCGAATTCAGCTGGCATTACCATCAGCCGCTCGATGTAGATGCCATGAATGGTGCAGCGCAGTTGCTGCTTGGTATCAGCGATTTTACCAGTTTTAGCAAATTACACACCGATGTGGAAACCAACCTCTGCAATGTAACCTTAGCCGAATGGGTGCAAAATGGCCATCAGCTGGTTTTTACCATTTCGGCCAATCGGTTTCTGCGCAATATGGTAAGAGCATTAGCGGGAACGCTCATCGAAGTGGGTAAGGGCAGAATGTTGCCAGCAGATGTTCTGCATATTGCCGAAAAACTGGACCGAAGTGCTGCGGGAACATCGCTGCCAGCTGCAGGATTGTTTCTGACCGGAATTGGTTATCCCAGCGAATTGGGAGCAACCGGAGGCCAAAGCTCTTGGCCCGGGCTAACGTGAGCAGGTTGTGAACAACTGGTGTTGAAAAGATCTCTGCAGAAGATGACGTTTCGTCCACCCTGTATTGCAGAAAACCCTACCTTTGATGCGGAAGTTGGTTCATCCATAAACCGATGATGAAAAGGGAATCCGGTTTAAATCCGGAGCTGTGCCCGCAGCTGTAATCTTCATAAAGGCCTGTACTTAAGTGTCACTGTTTCAACTCCACGAAATGGGAAGACCGTACAAACGCCGAAGAGAGCCAGAAGACCTGCCTACTTCGAAATATGCTTTCGGGAATAAAAGCGATGGTTGGCATACCTGAAGTTTTATTTCCCCGTCGAGTGTTCTGAGCATGCTGCGGTGCTGGTCGCGTTGAAGATATTTTCAACCTCGAAAAATCGATTTTGCGGCCGGCCATTCCGCTGGTGTCAGACCACTGGTTATTTTTAAAGGGGAATGGTACAGATTTTATTATTGGCAATCCTGATGGGCATAGCCTCAGGGTCGGCGGCGCAACTTAACCGCGCTGCGAAGCTTTACCATTACCTTCCCGCTCCTGGCCAGTTTATCAACAGAGCTGGAATTGGCACGCCCGAGGCCGCGGCAGCAATGCCCCTTTCGCCCGACAGTTTGGTTTCGCTGGGTAGTTTTGGAGGCTACGTGGTATATGGTTTTGAAAAGCCTGTCGTCAACGATCCTGCCAATCCCTATGGGGTCGATTTTACCATCTTCGGAAACGCTTTTAGTGGTTCTTCAGAACCTGGCATCGTATGGGTGATGAACGACCAAAATGACAACGGACTGCCCGACGATACTTGGTACGAGATAGCCGGCAGTAGCCACTTCCACCCACGTACCCAAACGGGCTATCGCCTCACTTGGTACCGCGAACCCGATGGCTCCGCCCGCTGGCGCGATGCATCTGGTAAGGAAGGCCATCTTCGAAAAAATAGTTTTCACAGTCAGCCCTATTTCCCCGAAGCATCCCTTTTCCCGCAGCTTAGCGGCGACTCTTTGCTGGTAACAGGTACCCTCCTTCCTTATGCAGCCCATTTAAAGGGAGGGCAGGTGGTTTTACCAACACTCGCTTTTGGTTATGCCGACAACCGATCGGTAAACCGGCAGGTTTCGCCAGATGTCCCCGACAATCCCTATACACTCAACGTTAGGGAAGGTGCCGGAGGCGATGCCATTGATATTGCATGGGCCATCGATTCGGTAGGAAATTATGTCGATCTGGAGATAATCCATTTTGTTAAAATTGTAACCGGAGTTCGCTCCACCCTCGAACCTGTTGGAGAGGCTTCCACCGAAGTGGCCGATATTGTGGCCGCCAAACCCGGCGTTGGGAGTTCGGATGGCAACCTGCTGATCATTCATCCGCACAGTGCAGAACTTTTGCTGGGCGATACGTTGCAACTTTTTGCTACCTCTTTTAAAGGTGGGCGCTATGTGGAAACTCAGCAGTGGTGGACCACATCCCATGGTGAACTGTTGGACCTCGCTGCCAATGGCTTGGCAATCGCCCAAGCAGGTGGCGATGCAGCCGTCTCTGTAGAGGCTGACGGCAGGCAGTCGCATACAACGCTTCGTGTGCGCGCTCCAGCAAAAATTGTAATCCCGGGCGTTCCCTTGTCTGTTCGGGCCGGCGAAACCCTTGCACTACAACCATTGCTTTACGACCAATACGATGTGCCCATTGAGGATCAAACCTGGGTGGTATCGGCGCAGCCTGCCAACATGGTGCTCATCGGTGCATCATCAGGTGGCGTGAGCTTTCAGGCCATTGCCACCGGCAAGGTTACCCTTACCGTTCGTGCTGTGCGGTTTCCGATGTTGCAGCATATTGTCGAAATCGACATTCTTAAGGCTGCCGAAATTGTTTCCATTTTGGCTTCTGCCAAATTTTCGGATCTAAATATTTTCCCCTTGCAAAACATCGAGGTTCCGGCCGCGAACCTTAACCCGTTCTTTGAAGATGCTGAATCCGACTACAGCGGGGGGGCATTTGTTCAGGTGGCGCATGCCTTGGCCTTTATGCTTTCAGAAACAGTAAGTGGATTCTCTTTTCGCGAGGAGCCATTGGGCGCCTACCTATATATGGTGGAGCAGGAGGGAGTCTTTACCTATGGCTGGGGCGGCAGAACCGATCCTGCGCCCTATGCGAGAAGCTGGATGGTAAACCTGAACGGCAAATTGCATGCCGGGGGTTTCGAAAAGATTTCCCTTTCGGAGGGGGATACCCTTCAGCTGTTTCATGTCCCCAATATTTTGCAGCATTTCGATGTTACCGCCGTTTATGCAACGCCCCAAACAGCAGATCGCAACACCACCGTTATTCTTCAGCAGGTTTCCCAAAGGGGCTGGCGCAGCGAAACGGGTTTTGTGCAGGTACCCGATACATCTGCCAACCATTCTGTACCTGTTTACCTTGGTGATTCTTCCTCACCAGTGGGCTATTTACCCGCGAACGGTACGCTGGCTCTGATGCTCGACCAATCGCCACCGTTGGTCTTCCATGCCGGCGCCGATGCGGTTAAGGTTTCGTCTTCTCCGGCCACCCTGATGGAACAAATCGGGAATCCCCATTTCAAAGTCTATCCAAATCCTGCGCGCAGTCAAATCTTCATCAGTGGAATCGCCCAACCTTTCCTTTGCAAAATCACTGATATTGTCGGCCGTATGGTTATTTCTAAATGGCTGCATCCGGGGCAGCCCCTCGATGTTTCAGGGCTAACCTCAGGTTTCTATCTGATTGCTATAGAAGAACCCCCTGGTGTTAAACATACTACTAAATTGGTTGTGCCATGATGCGGTTGTTGCTTGTATCGTTGATCCTTTTTGGATGGCCAATCGCAGCGCAGGAGCCGCTTGATAGCCTGAAAATCAAAGAGGTTTTGGTAACTGCATCTGCTGTAGAAGCCGACTTTACCCAATCGCGCATTCGCATCGATTCTATGGCATTGGCCACCGGCCTTTTTCAAACCCTGGCCGAACTGATTTCCCAAAACTCGCCGGTTTTTATTAAATCCTATGGCAGGGGATCGGCTGCCACCGCCAGTTTTAGAGGCACTGCTGCCGCCCATGCGCCTGTTTTGTGGAATGGGATGCCTATTCACTCCCCACTCAGGGGAATGGCCGATGTTTCGTTATTGCCGGTGCTCTTTACCGATGAACTCCTGTTGTACAGCGGTGCTGGAGCCCTTCAGGAAACCGGCGGTGCTCTTGGGGGCGCACTTTACCTAACCAACCAGGCCGAATGGCACCTCAACAACCGCATACAGTTGCTTACAGAACAGGCCTCTTTCGGGTCATCGGTCTATTTGGGTCGATTGCAGCTGGGCAAAGGGAATTTTCGTTCCGTTACCAAACTGGTGCACGATTCCTCTCAAAACCGATTTTCTTACTACAATGTGGGAGTTTTACCTGCGCGTACCGACACCCTAAAAAATGCTGCCTACACCAAATGGGGCGTTCTTCAGGAGTTCTACCTTCGTTTTGGCGAAAGTCACCTGGGAAGTGCCCGTATTTGGTACCATGAGAGCCACCGCGATTTGCCCCCACTCATGACCTTCGAGGGTGCACACCGAACGGAGCAACAAACCGACCAGCAAATTCGGGGTTTGGCCGAATTTAAAAATTTTGATGGCCCGATGTCCTATCAGTTATCGTCGGGGTTTAGTTACCTCAATCTGGCTTATTTTTTAAGTACAGGACCAATGCATTTTGTGAACTCCAACACCATCAGCGAGGAGCTTAGCAGTTTTCATCAGGCGCGTTTTGATGCACAGATTAACCCACGTACCCGATTGCATGGGGTAGTAGGACTACAGCAACATCGGGTGAGGGTTGAAAATTTGGTGCAAAAAGCAGGATTTAATGTAAATCAGACCCACGTCGAAACGTTTTTAAGGTGGCAGCAGGAGGTCAACGACCACTTTGGTTGGTTTGCACTGCTGCGCGGCGCGTGGTACGACGATGGCGATCTTCCATTGGTTCCTGCAGCCGGAATGCATTATACACTGCGCCCCCGGCATACGTATCAGGTAAAGGCCAATGTGGCCAAAAATTATCACCACCCTTCGCTTAACGATCTCTACTGGCTTCCAGGAGGCAATCCAGACCTGCTGCCCGAAGAGGGATGGCTTGCCGACCTTTCCCTGCGGCATTCAACCCCCGATGGAGCTACTTTAACACAACAGCTAACCCTCTTTTACGCCCGTATTCATCATTGGATTTTATGGCAACCTTCGCCCTGGGGGGCATGGTATTGGGAAGCCGCTAACCTCAGGGAGGTGCTTTCTCGTGGGGTTGAATACCATCTGAATGGCCGCATTTCGGGAGGACCTTGGAAACTGCGTTACAGCGGTAATGTCGCCTATACCCTAAGTACCCATCAAGATCAGGTCAACAATGCAGATCTCTCCCGCGGCAAGCAGTTGATCTATGTTCCCAAAATTACAGGTAACTTTTATACTGCTTTGCAGCGGTCCGATTGGACATTCAAAACGGATATTAGTTATATCGGAAAACGCTACACACAGTCGTCGCATGCAAGCAGCCTGTTCGAACATGTGCTAACCCCTTTCTGGCTTACTTCGGTATCGCTGGAGCGCAGTTTTGCCTACAAAACCTTGGCAATGGCAGGTCGGGCCCGAATCGAAAATCTATTGAATATAAACCATCAGCAAATGCTCTGGCGGCCAATGCCCGGCCGGCATTATGCCATTTCGCTTAGCATAGGAGGGGTATGGTGAAAAAGATTCTGGCTATACTCTTTTGCCTGCCCATACTGGCCTGTCAGACCGAGCCGGTCGAGACCATCTACCACGATTTTGCGCTTTCTGGGGGACTCTACATTGTTAACGAAGGCAATTTCATGTACGGCAACAGTTCACTGTCGTTTTATCAGCCCGACCAACAAAAGGTTTACAACCATATTTATCAGGCCCGCAACCGTGCACCCCTGGGCGATGTTGCCCAGTCGGTTACCCTCCATGGCGAACAGCTATATATAGTCGTGAACAACTCCGGCAAGGTGGTGGTAGTCGACCGAAGGACCCTGGAGCACAAAGCGACGCTTGCAGGTTTGGTTTCTCCGCGGTTTATGCATGTTGTGGGGCCCAACAAAGCCTATCTGAGCGACCTCTATTCGGGAGAGATCGCTGTGGTAGAGCTCCATAACCTTACCCTTGCCGGCACCATCGATGTGCATGGCAGCAAAGTAGCGCCAGGTGTAAAATCGACCGAACATTTTGTGCAATTAGGCCACTTGGTTTTTGTAACTGCCTGGTCAGAGGCAAGTCAGGTGTTGGTAATCGACACAAATACCGATACCTTAATAGGTGCCATTAATGTTCCCCGGCAGCCCAGGTATATTCGCGTTGATCGGAACGAAAAGCTATGGGTTTTAACCGACGGAAGCTACCCCGGGGCACCAGGAGGGTTTGAATCACCTTCGCTGGTGCGCATCGATCCAACAACCCTCACGGTTGAGCAAATTTTCCGTTGGCCGGCAGATGTTCATCATCCCGGCGACCTTGCCTTAAATCCGACCCGCGATACGCTCTACATTATGGCCGGTGGTTTATACCGTATGGCCGTTGCCGATGTACAATTGCCGTCTGAGCCTTGGATTGAGGCACGGGGCCGACTTTTTTACCGGCTAAGTATCGATGAGTTAAGGGGTGACGTGTACCTCGCCGATGCCATTGATTACCGCCAGAATGCCCTGGTTCACAGACTTAACAGATCGGGAATTCCCATCGACTCTTTCCGCGTTGGGGTTAATCCGGGCCACTTTTTGTTTCATAATGTTAATGCATCTCAAAAATGAAAAATCTTTACGTTTGGCTTTTTATGGCCATTTTTCCTCTGGTAATGAAAGCCCAAGAGCCCGCAACCTTCGAAGACCTTCCCATTGGCCCCGCAGGCATCTGGAATGGTTCTGATGGCGCTGCAGGATTTTCGAATGGCAGTTATCGGTTCCTCAACACCTACAACACCGAATATCAGAGCTGGTCGGGCTTTGCCTACACAAACCACACCGATACCGTAACCCGTGGATACGACAATCAATACAGTGCTATTGTCGGCAGTGGGGTGGAGGGTAGCACCATTTATACGGTTGCTTACACTATGTATGGCGCTACCATAATGTTCGATGAACCCCATGCCGTTTCGGGATTGTATGCCACCAACTCTACCTATGCCTATTGGTCGATGGCCGAGGGCGACGATTTTAGCAAGAAATTTGGGGGAGCTTCGGGTGCCGATCCCGATTTTTTTAGGTTGCTGATTACCGGCTACGATGCCGATGGCGATTCCGTAGGAAGGGTAATCTTTTACCTGGCCGATTTCCGATCCGAAAACAGCGCAGATCATTTTATCGTAGATGACTGGAAATGGGTCGATCTATCCCCGCTGGGAGAGTTGGGTTCGCTTAAGTTCAGCCTCGAATCGAGCGACGTTGGCTCGTGGGGTATGAATACACCTGGCTATTTTTGCATCGATAACGTAGGATTGAAATCGACAGCTACGCCTACTGCGCCAATTGCCCAAGTCTTGACCGGACCACAAATCTGGCCAAATCCTGTAACCGATCGTTTGCAAATAGCCCTTTCTGAAGGAGTATATGTATTGCAAATCAACAACATGCAGGGACAAAAAATATGGCAGGAGACGGTTGGCGGCGGGCGTACCCACACCGTTGGGCATGTTGCGTTGCTTCCGGCCGGAGTGTATCTGCTCAACGTTACAAACGAACACCTGCAGAGGCAAACATTTCGGGTAGTTAAACGTTAAGCCCTTGTAGTATAACTGTATGTACCCAATGGAACTCTTTTGTAAACGTTAAATGTAGAAAAAGACACTGGGGTATTCTGTTTCATTTCAATAATTAGTTTTATCTTGCGAAAAATTTTAAAGAGATATGGAAATAGTTAGCAATCGCATGGTCACACTCACCTACAATCTCAGGTTAGACGACCAAAACGGAGATATGATTGAGCAGGCAACTGCCGAAAGACCCTTGCAGTTTGTGTATGGCACTGGTCAGATGTTGCCCAAATTTGAAGCACAACTGGCTGGATTGCGTCAGGGTGAAAAGTTTCAGATTTCTCTATCGAAATTCGATGCATATGGTGAAGTAAACGATGAAGCCATCGTTGAGCTACCCCGTACAGTTTTTGTGGTGGATGGTAATTTCGACAGCGATCTTGTAAAAGTGGGCAATTCCATTCCTATGATGTCGGGCGACGGACAACGTCTGAACGGCATGGTAATCGAAGTGGGTGACGAACTGGTGAAAATGGATTTCAACCATCCTTTGGCTGGCGAAGATCTCCATTTCGAAGGTGATGTTCTCGAGGTTCGTGAAGCTACCGAAGCTGAGCTTTTAGCGCTTACATCTAAGGGTGGTTGTGGTTGTGGAAGCGGCGGCGGTGGCTGTGGCTCGCACGACGAAGGTGGCGACGGATGCTGCGGTGGCGGAGGTCACGAGCACGAACACGAACATGCACACGGCGGCGGTTGCGGCTGTCATTGATGATTTGAAGTTACCTTTAGTATAACTATCTTTAGCCCCGATAAACTATCGGGGCTATTTTTATGAACACATTCGGACAAATTTTCAGGCTTACCTCTTTTGGAGAATCGCACGGCAGGGCCATTGGTGGCGTAATCGATGGCTGTCCTCCCGGACTGGAAATCGATGCTGCCTTTATACAACATCAGCTCTCACGCCGCCGTCCTGGGCAGTCGAAAATTACGACCCAGCGAATGGAACCCGACCAGGTGGAGTTTCTCTCCGGAATTTTTGAGGGGAAAAGCCAGGGAACACCCATCGGTTTTCTGATTTGGAACCAGGACCACCATTCGGGCGACTACGATGGACTTAAGGAGATCTACCGTCCGTCGCACGCCGATTATACCTACGAAAAAAAGTACGGAACCCGCGACCATCGAGGAGGTGGTCGTTCTTCGGCCC
>CAYGIQ010000051.1:15112-16562 GCA_964349885.1 uncultured Prolixibacteraceae bacterium
GTAGTAGCCGGAGCCATTGGGCAGCAGTTGCTGCTTCCTCAGGGCATCGAAATCTTTGCCTGGGTGTCGCAGGTAGGGGAGATTGTGCTCAATACACCTTATCAGGAGCTCGACTTGACCCGGATCGACGACAACATAGTTAGATGTCCGGATGCACTGATGGCTGAGCAGATGATCGGTCGAATTGAAGAAGCTGGAAGAAATCACGATACCGTTGGCGGAGTAATAACCGGACTCATCCGGGGGGTGCCTGCCGGATGGGGGGAGCCGGTTTTCAATAAGCTCCACGCCGATTTGGGTTTTGCAATGCTGGGCATAAACGCAGTTAAAGGTTTTGAATATGGTTCCGGTTTTGCAGGCACCCGTCTCAGTGGATCGGAACACAACGATGTTTTTGTAGCCACCGACAAAGGAGTGCGCACACTTACGAACCACTCGGGTGGGATTCAGGGTGGAATTTCCAATGGAGAGGATATCTATTTTAGAGTAGCCTTTAAACCAATAGCCACCCTTCTTAAGGAACAGAATACCGTCGATCGCACCCATCAGGCAGTCACCATCAACCCAAAGGGGCGCCACGATCCCTGTGTGCTGCCACGTGCTGTGCCGATTGTTGAGGCGATGGCAGCCTTGGTAATGGCCGACCACTTTCTTCTACAGAAGGTAAGTCGGTTGGAGTAGGCCTAACAGGCCTCTTTGAACTTCGCGCCTGTAAGTCCAAACCCATTTGAAATGCTCGGGCATCGCTGGCTCAAATTCAGTTGCACCATTCCAACACTTGCCGATTTTTTAATATGCCGGATTCTCATTAAAATTGCGCAATTTCTAAGGTAAATACGTAGTACAATACCATAAACATCAAATTTTTATGAATTGGAGAAAGTGGCTGAGAATTCTTCACCGCGATTTTGGTTATTTTATTGTTGGCATTACCCTTATCTATGCCATATCGGGCATTTTGCTTAACCACAGGCGTGATTTTAATCCCGATTTTAAGGTCGTTAGCCAGGTGGTTCAGGTACCATTACCTCAAAATTATGAATTCAGCGAGGAGGAGCTTCGGCGCACAGTCGAGGCCATTGACGAATTTGTCATATACAAGCGGGCAATTGTTACCCGTGAAGGTCTTCTTAAGGTATTTATTCAGAATGGCGAAATTACCATCAACCCTGTTACCGGGAGGGGAGACCTTACCTATCTGCAGAAACGCACGGTGTTTTTTGAAATGAATATGTTGCACCGCGTGGCCACCCACCGTTCGTGGAAATGGTTCAGCGATGCTATGATGGTTCTACTCATATTTGTAACCATATCGGGTATTTTTATTTTAAAGGGAAAAAACGGATTCAAACAACGCGGTGTCTGGTTTATTTTGGCTGGTTTCATAATTCCACTTGTGTATATGATTTTCTTAATTTAATTTTGAGAAAAAATTAACCATGAAGAAGTT
>CAYGIQ010000052.1:0-16471 GCA_964349885.1 uncultured Prolixibacteraceae bacterium
ATGCGTGGTGTATTTGATGCTCAAAATTAGCCAAATGAATTGATTGAAGAAAAAAATCCTCAATTTAAAAATACGATTTGGCAATTCGTTCACTTTCTAAAAAATTACCCACACCCTCAACAATTTTTGTATTTTTGCACGGTTCACAAAAACAGTCTTATCTATGTTCGAAAATCTGAGCGACAGGCTCGACCGGTCGTTTAAATTGCTGAAAGGTCAGGGTAAAATTACCGAGATCAATATTGCAGAAACCCTAAAGGACATTCGGAAGGCGCTTCTCGATGCCGACGTTAACTTCAAAATTGCCAAGACGTTTACCGATACGGTGAAAGAAAAGGCGTTGGGAATGAATGTGCTCACTGCAGTGAAGCCGGGGCAGATGATGGTTAAGCTGGTTCACGATGAGCTGGCCGAACTGATGGGGGGTAAATTTACCGACCTCAACATTAAGTCGAATCCCTCTATCATTTTAATGTCGGGTCTGCAGGGTTCCGGAAAGACTACTTTCTCTGGAAAGTTGGCCAATATGCTGAAGCAAAAGAAATCGCGGAAGGTTCTTCTGATTGCAGGTGATGTTTACCGTCCGGCGGCCATCGAGCAGCTCAAGATTGTTGGGGGGCAGATTGGTGTGCCCGTTTACACGGAAGAGGGCAACATGAATCCGGTTCAGATTGCACGCAATGGGGTACGCCATGCAAAATTGCAGGGGTACGACTTGGTTATAATAGATACCGCTGGTCGACTTGCCATCGACGAGCAGATGATGACCGAAATTTCGAACATCAAGAAGGAGGTTCAGCCACATGAGATTCTTTTTGTGGTAGATGCCATGACGGGTCAGGATGCGGTGAACACGGCCCGCGAGTTTAACGAAACGCTCGATTTTGATGGAGTGGTCCTCACCAAGCTCGATGGCGATGCCAGGGGAGGGGCTGCACTCTCAATTCGTTCGGTGGTAAACAAACCGATAAAGTTTGTGGGCACCGGCGAGAAGATGGAAGCCATTGAGGTTTTTCATCCCGACCGTATGGCCGACCGGATATTGGGGATGGGCGACATCGTTTCGCTGGTAGAAAAGGCTCAGGAGCAGTTCGATGAGGTCGAAGCCAAGAAACTTCAGCAAAAACTTGCCAAAGATCAGTTCAATTTCAACGACTTTTTAAAGCAGATACAGCAAATTAAAAAGATGGGCAACCTTAAGGATGTTGCCTCCATGATACCCGGAATGGGTAAAGCACTTAAAAACATCGATATCGACGACGATGCATTTAAACATATAGAGGCAATCATCCATTCGATGACCACTACCGAACGTGAAACCCCTTCGCTGCTCAACGGATCGCGTCGTAAGCGAATTGCTGAAGGTTCGGGGACGACCATTCAGGAAGTCAATCGGCTGTTGAAGCAGTTCACTGAAACAAGCAAAATGATGAAAATGGTTGCCCAAGGTAAGAACCTCCAGCGCATGATGTCGGGCATGCAGGGACAAAGACGATAGCCATGTACAAACTTATTGACGGAAAAAAAATTGCAGCTGATATAAAGGCCGAGATTGCTGCTGAGGTATCAAAGATTACAGCAACCGGTTCGCGTCCGCCGCATTTGGCTGCCATTTTGGTGGGTAGCGATGGGGGGAGCGAGACTTATGTGGCGTATAAAATTAAGGACTGCGAAGAGGTTGGCTTTAAGTCATCGCTCGTGCGCTTCGACGATTCGGTTACCGAAGCGGTCTTGCTGGCCAAAATCGCCGAATTGAATGACGACCCTACCCTTGATGGATTTATTGTGCAGCTGCCACTTCCGGCCCACATCAGCGAACAGAAAATTATAGAGGCGATTGATCATCGAAAAGACGTCGACGGATTTCATCCTGCCAATGTAGGCCGCATGGTAATTGGGTTGCCTGCCTTTGTTTCGGCAACACCCTATGGCATTGTTGAGTTGTTGAAGCGGTATGGGATTGAGACCTCCGGAAAAAATTGTGTTATTATTGGTCGCAGCAACATTGTAGGAAGGCCACTGAGCATTCTGATGTCGCATAAAAGCGTCAATGCCACGGTAACGGTAGCCCACAGTCGGACTGCTGATTTGAAAAAAGTTTGTGCTTCGGCCGATATTCTGGTGGCTGCCATGGGAGTCCCCGGATTTGTTACTGCCGATATGGTAAAAGAGGGGGCAACTGTAATTGATGTAGGTACTACCCGTGTGCCTGCTGCCGACACCAAATCCGGATTCCGCCTAAAAGGAGATGTATTGTTCGACGAAGTAGCTCCCAAATGCAGCTGGATTACGCCGGTTCCCGGAGGAGTTGGTCCTATGACCCGAGTAGCACTGCTGTCGAATACCCTTTTGGCTTACCGCCAACGATAACCTCTTGCTACCTGCTTTAGGGTATTGCACTTCGTGCTTATAATTGTATCTTTAAGGTAAAAATTTGTATATGCTACGCATTAGGACAGTATTGATTACCTTGACTTTACTCATTTTAGCAGGATGTGCCAAGGTGCCTCTTACCGGAAGATCCCAGATGGCACTGCTTCCTGAGTCTATGCTGGTTGAGATGAGTCTTACAAGCTACGGCGCCTTTCTCAAAGAGAACAAACTGTCTGCCGATCCTGTGGCCTCGGCTATGGTCGAAAGGGTAGGTATTCGGATAGCCCGTGCAGTAGAGCAATACTTGTCAGATAATGGTTTTGCCAACCGGCTGGCCAACTTCAAATGGGAATTTAAATTGGTAGAGGACGACACCCCCAATGCCTGGGCAATGCCAGGAGGGAAGGTGGTTTTTTATACGGGTATTTTACCCCTTACACAAACGGAGGCTGGTCTCGCTGTTGTGATGGGCCATGAAATTGCACATGCCGTTGCAAGGCATGGCAACGAACGAATGAGTCAGGCTATGATGCTACAATTGGGAGGCATTGCCCTTGCCGAATCGCTAAAGGAGAAACCTGAGGCTACTCAGGCCATCTTTCTCACTGCCTATGGCCTTGGATCGCAGTTGGGTGTAATGCTGCCCTATTCGCGCCGCCACGAATACGAAGCCGACGAGCTCGGATTAATATTTATGGCCATGGCGGGATACCACCCCGAAGAGGCCATACACTTCTGGACCCGCATGTCTGAACTACCAGGCACTCGGCCCCCTGAGTTTCTGAGTACCCACCCGGTCGATACCAAACGAATTCAAAATATTCAAAAAATTATGCCAAGGGTTATGCAATTCTATCGACCCTGATACCAGGTAATCTATCCAATTCGACCTAACTAAACCCAATAATAGCATGGAAAACACCACGAGGAGTGATAAATCGGGGACATCTCCGAGTCGTTTCAATCAGGATGTTTATTCAAAAGTTGTACGTGCTGGCAAACGCACCTATTTTTTTGATGTAAAGAGTACGCGGCAGGATGAGTTGTACCTTACCATAACTGAAAGCAAGCGAAAGTTCGAGACCGACGGACAGCCGGTTTTTGAGAAGCACAAAATTTTTCTTTACCGCGAAGATTTTGAAAAGTTCATGGAGGGTATGCGCGATATGCTCAATTTCATTGAGGGTAACCAACCTCCTGAATCGGTGAGCAGTTTCATTGAGAACGATGAAGTCGATTTTGATGGACTGACCGAATAAAGGTAAAGAAGGTTTTTACACCAGTCCGCGCTCCTTTTTAATGGTCTGATAGGCCTCGTTTACTTTTTTGAATTTATCTTGGCCTGCCTGCTGGAACTCCTCTCCCATATGGATTAACTTGTCGGGGTGGTATTTCATGGCCATTCTTCGATAGGCCTTTTTAACCTCTTCGTCACTGGCTTCGGGAGTAATCTCCAGTATGGTATAGGCAAATCCGCTATCCTGAAAAAACATCGCTTTGATCGAATCGCTGTCTGCTTGCGAAACGCCCATCTCTTTTGCCATAAAAGCGATAAGATCCAGCTCTTCGCGAACAATTTGGCTGTCGGCTTGCGCAATGCCATATAAAAAATGGAGCAGCTGCAGACGCGCCGAGTAGTTCATGTTTCGTTCAATCTGCCGACATACATCTTGCACCGGAATGGTTTGATTTAGCAAATCGCGCAAAAGCTGGATGGCTTCGTTGGCCGATGGTTCACCAAAATTGCGTACCAGAAATTGTTTCACAAAATCGAGTTCCGAACGCATCACTCTTCCATCGGCTTTCATGGTGGCGGCTACCAGCACAAGCAAACTCATTACATAACCACCCGCCGTTGTGCCCATAGCAGCCGAGTGCGACCTTTTTCGCGGCAAGGTATCCTTGCCATCGACCATCGAGCCGACTACAAAGCCCAGAATTCCACCAATAGGTCCACCCATGGCCCAACCCAGACCGCCGCCAATCCATTTAGCAAATTTTGCCATGCTGCATAATATTTTCGTGCAATGTAATAATTTGGGGGGTTAACAGGTGTTTCCCATCATTTCTTAGTATGGCATCGGCAAGCCCCCTTTTTGCCCTGTCTCCCCACTGATTTTTCATGCGGTCGGTTACACTCCTTCTGGTTACTCCATCGCGGTCCATTACTCTTGCAATGCGTACCTCGCGAGAAGCAACAATCAACAGATTGCTATCCATTAACTTATAATAACCAGTTTCGAATAGGATTGCGGCTTCATATACAATATATGGAGCAGATTGCTCGCTGTACCACTCCGAAAACCACTCCCGAACGGCAGGGTGTACGATGCCGTTCACTTTGTTGATGGCTGCTTTGTCGTTGAAAATCTTTTGTGCCAGCAACGCTCTGTTGAGGGTGCCGTCGGTCAGATAAATCTCTTTTCCAAACAGTAGAATAAGTGCTTCCCTAATTTTGGGATTTCGCTCCATGACCATTTTTGCCTCACGGTCGGCTTCAAAAACAGGAATGCCAAGTATCTTGAAAATTTGACAAGCAGTGGTTTTCCCACTTCCAATACCCCCTGTAATGCCTATTTTGAGGGGCTTTTTAGTTCCTTTCGATGAGGTACTCAACATGGGTGGGATTTATTTGAAGCGACTTGATACCTATGGGCAGTTCTCCTGACATAATTTTAAGCGTTGGTCTGCCGTCGGCTATCTCTTGATAGGTAATGTAGAGATCAATATTTTCTGGTTTAATATCGGCAAAATGTTGCAAGCCTATAATAAAACGAATTTCAGCTTCGCGAGGGAAAAGCCTTATGCGGGTATTTTCGGGTACTCCCTCAACCCTGATGGGAACCGAAAAGCCATTTTCTGTATACTCATCAACCGAAACCTTCATGATGGCGCGTTTCTCTGTGGCTGCAATGCGCGGGGGTAGGTCGAGCAGTATGTCACGCTCGAAGGAGGTATTGATGTTTTTGAATTGTTTTGGGTGGGTGAAAATGGTATCGATTATGGCCAAAGTTGCCCGGGGTCCGGTAATCTGAATTTCTGAAGGGATCATTTCTATCTCTCTGCTAAAACCATACCGTGGCCGGAACTGGATTTCTGATTTCGGGGCTACCACCACTTTCTTGGTAGCCAAGCTATCGAATATAAGGGTGATTTGTGATGGTCGTACATCCATGATTGTAAGTTCGTTGGGGACCTGCTCCATTGCATAATTTTGTAATATCGCCGAGGAGATGCTCATGGTGGATGGACTGCCCAGATGGTGCTCGTCGATGATCTCAGCTAAATTCAAGTTTACCGACGAAAAAGCGAGTCTCAGCTTGTAACGAACCAGCGTAAATCCATGACCGTTAACCCTAAGGTTGAGTTTCTGCGGGGGAGTGTTCGATAAAAACTTGTTCTTGGGTAGTTCGGTATATTTTACCGGATAAACAATCTGGGTGGTATAATCTTTCGACAGAGCATTCAGAAACCATAGGATAAAGGCAATGAAGACGCAGACCATAAAAACGATTTTGCTGCGGTTTCGCTCCAGCGATTCGCGAGAAACATAGGAGCGCACTTTTCTATACCAATATCTCACCGTTTGGTTCATTCGGCCTGCATTTTTTACAGCCAGCAGTTTGCCTGGTTGCCGTAAAAAAATAACAAAAGGCCTTATTGCAGACCTTTTGTTACTTCTCAATTGTTTTTAGCGTTGCTGCGGAGCGTCGCTCATGTCTTTGATAATGGCGGCCTTGTCGACGCGAATGGTCACTTCGTTGTCGATTTGCATTACAACCACGTTGTCTTTTACCTCAACAATTTTTCCGTAAATCCCTCCGGTGGTTACCACTTTATCGCCTTTTGCAAGACTATCGCGGAAAACCCGTAGTTCCTTTTGACGCTTCATCTGGGGACGGATCATGAAAAAGTAGAAGATTACAATAACAATCAGCAGGGGAGCAAATGTCATGAGCGGATTAGCACCTTCCTGCGGCGGAGCCATAAGTAGATAGTTCATTTTGTACATTATTTTATTAAATATATAATCGGTTAATTTTGTTCTCCAATGAGTCCCCGGCCGGTCTTATGCACTTTGTCTTCCTGACGGAGTTCTTTCAATGCTTTGTCGAGTATTCCGTTGATAAAATTACGACTTTTATCGGTGCTGTAATACTTGGCCAGTTCTATATATTCGTTCAGGGTAACTTTTGTGGGAATGGTAGGGAAATAGATGAACTCGGTGAGGGCCAGCTGCATAATAAGAATATCCATAAAGGCAATCCGTTCGATATCCCAATTGCTGGCATGCAAGTCGATTATCGAACGCAGATCGTCGTGATGTTCGGCCACAAGTCGCAGCAGGTCACGGGCAAACTGCCGGTCGTCGTCGTCTTTGAAAAGTTCCATGAGCGGCTGATTCTCATCGCTCTCCTTGTTGAACCCGCGTAGGGTTTTTACAACCATGGCTACTACAAGATCAATGTCGTCGTTCCAGTAAATGCTGTCTTCTTCCAACACCAGATGGAGATCTTCGGCCGACAAAATAACCTCGTTCAGTAGTTTTTCAACAAAGATTTTGTCGGCATAATAGCTGTTTTCCTTATCCTGCATGTATTCAGCATACACCACCGAGTCGGTTACATATCCCAGCATCTCTTTAATCAATTCGGGATGTTGAGCCCAAGAAATCTTGGTTTGATGGAGGTATGATTGCAATCTGCGGTTGATACGCAGTTGCTCGATAAGCTTATTTTCGGTAAATTTTCGGTTGGGTTGCAGATCCTCTTTGTTTGGCCGGTGTTTGTTCAGGTTGTTCTCAATTCTCTTTCTGGCAAAGTCGCTTAAATCTATGATTAGCAACAACAACAAATGGTATAGATCGTAGGATTTGCCAAGAGAGAAGAAGAGTTCTTGCTGCGACTGGCTGATCGATTTTTCGGGTGTGGCATAGTAGGCATATAGTGTTTGCAACACCTTGATTCTAATCGTTCTTCTGCTTATCATGTTAATAGAACTGCGGTTGATTAAGGAGGGGCAAATTTACTACTTTTTTAATAACTACCGCCTTTGATTTACCGATGTGGCAGCTCTTCGCTTTGCTCCTCTGAATTATTTTGTTCCAATTCGGGCTCCGTTGAGTTTTCATCCGAATCATCGCTTTCATTCTCCCAATCAAAAGGAATCCTTTTTACGGTATATCCACGAAAAGCGAATGCCAGCACAACGCCTGATATTGCTCCGTACACATGCGACTCCCACGAAACATCAGGATGAATGGGGAAGAGGCCCCATACCATTCCTCCGTATAGAAAAACTACTACCACCGAAATGGTGAGCAGTCTTACATCATTGCGCAAAAGACCGCTGGTTAAATGGAAGGCAGCCAATCCATATACGACCCCGCTCGCGCCAATATGCCAAGCTTCACGACCGAAGAGCCAAACACATACTCCCGAGAAGAAATAGATCATCCAGAGTATTCGGTAGGCATATTTCCGGTAATAGTAGATGAGGGCAAACAGAAGCAGGAATATCGGAACTGAGTTGGAGATTAGGTGGCCGAAATCGGCATGTATCAGTGGCGAGGTAACAATACCTGACAGGCCATACCAAGCTCTTGGGAAAACTCCTCCTTGTACAAAGTTGCTGTTTGTGGACAGCTCCAGAAATTTGGTGAGCCACAGCACAAGGGTTGCTGATCCTGCAAAAAGAAGGCTGTGCCGCGTAATTTTTTTTTCGAGCCCTGTCTCTTCGGCTGCCGGGTTGCTTGGGAAGTAGCCAAAACGCATCCTTATCCAGAGGTTAGTTTTCGGATTAATTCACTGAATTCGTTGATTTCCTCTTCGGTAGTATCGAAAGAGGTCATCCAGCGTACCTCGTGGGTTATGTTGTTCCAAATATAAAAAAAGAACCGCTCTTGCAAAGGGGCAATTATGTGGGCCGGAACTTCGGCGAAAATACCATTCGCTTCTACCTTCTGAGTAACTTTTATGCTCGGTATGTCTGAGATCTGATGGAATAGCTTTTGTGCCATACGGTTTGCATGAAGGGCATTTTGCTGCCAGAGTTCATTCGAGAAATAGGCAATAAACTGTGCACCCACGAACCGCATTTTCGAGAAGAGTTGCATCGATTGTTTACGAAGGTATTTGGTTTCAGCCGTAAGTGAGGCATCGAAGAAGACCACTGCTTCGCCCATCATCATTCCATTCTTGGTTCCACCAAACGATACCACATCCACTCCGCAATCGCGCGTAAAGGCTTTGAAAGGCAAATTCAATGCTACCGCAGCGTTGGCAATGCGGGCTCCATCCATGTGCAGGTACATGTTGTGTGCATGGGCCATATCGGCCAAGGCCTTAATTTCATCGGGTGTATAAACCGTACCCATTTCGGTAACCTGCGATATGGAGATTACTTTGGGCTGCGAGTGGTGTTCGAAATTGAACCCTTTCAAGTGGTGCATTACTGCCTCGGGAGTGAGTTTTCCATTGACTGTGTCGACCGGTAGTAGCTTGCATCCGGTAAATTTTTCGGGAGCTCCGCATTCATCTTCCTGAATATGGGCCGTGGCAGCGCAAACGATTGAGTGGTAGCTTCGGGTGAGCGTCGATAGAGCCAGCACATTGGCGCCGGTGCCATTGAACACAAAAAACACCTCGGTGCCCTCGCCAAATATTTCTCTAAATATGCTGGTCGCAGTTGTAGTATAATCGTCGTTTCCATAACCAACGGTGTGCCCAGCGTTTGCCAATTTGATGGCCTCCAGAATTGTTGGGTGCACCCCCGAGTTATTGTCGCTTGCAAATCCTTTCTTCATGGTTGCATAGTAGGTTTTATTTGCCAAAATTAGGGGAATTCCCCGTGGTTGCAATTCGGAATCCAAATTAATTGCCCACAATGGGGAATTTGTTCCGTTGCCGTTAATTTTCGTAATTTTACGTTTCGGAGAATAGGGCCAAACTATGGATCAGCCGTTATCATTAAGTGAAAAAATTTTACTGCTTTCGGTTAGACCCGAAAAGGGAGGATTTTTATTTGCCACACAGGGAGTGCTCGATTATGCCGTAACCGGGGCTCTGATCCTGGATTTGGTAATGGCTGGCAACCTCCGCTTCGAAGTGGGCAAGTTGGTCCTCAATTCATCCCATACCGATGTTCCAGCTGGCGGTTATCTTTTGGAGCGGATTGCCAAGGTTGGTAGTCCGAAAACTTCAGGCTATTGGCTTAAGTCGATTTTGCTGTCAAGGAGCAAAATCAGGAAGCTGGTACTCGACCAGTTGGTTGGAAAGCGGGAGGTTCGATTGGAATCAAGGCGTTTCCTTTTTTTTACGTGGAATGTTGCCTTTCTGCGCAGCGGTCATCAGGCCACCAGAATCATTGCCGAAATCCGTAGTACCCTTATGCGGGGGAACGGCACAGAAGAACAACTTTACTTCATTTCATTGCTGGAGCCCAACAGACTTCTTCGTAGGGTTTATCCCGAAGGTTGCGAGCGACGTAAAGCTCGGCAACGGATTAAGGCTACTGTAACGGCAAATCAGGTATCAGTTGCGTTGCGCAATGTTGTTCAGGCAGCCAATGCTTTTGCGGCCTTGGGCCATTCAAGAAGTTAACAGTATATGAATCGACCTAATGCTTATTTTTGGTTTCGCCGCGATTTGCGGTTGCACGATAATGCCGGCCTTTATGCCGCCCTGAAAAAATACCCCGGTCTTCAGCCGATATTTATCTTCGATTCGGAGATAATCGCAAAGCTGCCTTCCCGCAAAGATGCACGGGTTCTCTTTATCTACCGCGAAATTTCGGCACTCACGCGTATTCTGGAACAGAAGGGATCGACCCTGAGGGTTTTTTACGGTAAACCATCAGAGGTATTTGTTAAACTACTTCAGGAGGAATCCAAGCCGGAAGCGGTAGTTGCCAATGCCGATTATGAACCCTATGCCGTGCACCGCGATGCTGAAATAGCCCAACTTTTAGAGAAAGCCGGGGTGGTGTTTGAAACGGTAAAGGATCATGTGATCTTCGGCCCTAGCGAGGTTTTAAAAGATGATGGCAAGCCTTATACGGTGTACACTCCTTACAGTAAAAAGTGGAAGTCGTTGCTTACCAACGAAGCCATCCAAAGTTTTCCATCGGACCAATTACATGATTCCTTCAGAAAGACTGACGCGCTTCCTATGCCTACGCTCGAGGAGATGGGCTTCGAAGATTTCAGTTTCAATTTTCCTGCGAAAACAGTTGCTGCCGATACCCTAAATCACTATGCACAGGTTCGTGATTTTCCATCCATTCAGGGAACTTCGCAGTTGGGACTGCACCTTCGCTTTGGCACGGTGAGCATAAGGGAAGTCACCCGTCAAGCCATAAATCAGAGTGAGACCTTCTTGAATGAATTGATCTGGCGAAACTTTTTCATTCAAATTCTGGCAAATTTTCCTTATGCAGCCGAAGGACCCTTTAAGGCACAATACCGTGGAATTGAGTGGCGCAACGATGGGTTGGAATTCGACCAATGGTGCCGTGGCGAAACTGGATATCCAATGGTCGATGCAGGCATGCGGGAACTACTGGCCACCGGGTTTATGCACAACCGGGTGCGTATGGTGGTAGCCAGTTTTCTGACCAAGCACCTGCTCATCGATTGGCGATGGGGAGAGGCCTGGTTTGCCGAGAAACTGCTCGATTTCGAATTGGCCAGCAACAACGGTAACTGGCAATGGGCTGCTGGAACCGGCTGCGATGCTGCACCTTATTTCAGGGTTTTCAATCCCACCATTCAGCAACAAAAATTCGACCCTCATGGAAAGTATGTTGCACGCTGGGTTCCTGAAGCCGGAACCGTTGCCTATTGCCAGCCCATGGTAGAACATTCGATGGCGCGTGACCGCGCAATTGCTGCCTATAAAAAAGCATTAAGTCAGGCTTAGCATTTGGTTAGGCAACCGTGTTTGTGCGAGATTTGATGTTTTTTACGCACTCTTCCGCTGTTTCTTGAATCCGAGTTTTAAAAATTCCTGTCTGCTATTTTGCCGATTTAGGATTCATAATCAGGTTGTTATATACCCTTTCGCTTATCCGTAGCTTAGCCCTGGCTGGTTTTAAAATACCAACTAATAGGTATAGGAGTACATGTGCTGCTCAGGTATTTTTGTGAAAATAATTTTCTTAAAAATACCTGAATGTCCAAGTATATTGTTTTGCTGCTTTTAACTATTTCAACCTCAATGCTTTTTGCTCAGAATCAAACTACAGCATCTGGTACCTATGAAAATCTTGCCGAGAGGCTGTTGGCAACAGAGGGTAGCCTCACCATTGGCGGCTACGCCCAAATCGACTACAACCAACCCTTTGCGGCCGACCGGAGTTTCAACGGAATTATAGATGTACACCGTCTAATTATGCTTTTTGGTTACAATTTTAACGCCCGCACCCAATTTATCACCGAAATCGAATTCGAACATGTCAACGAAGTCTACATCGAGCAGGCATTCTTGCAGTACCGAATTCTACCCTGGCTCAACTTCAGGGGAGGGCTTATGCTGATTCCAATGGGTATTATCAACGAATACCATGAGCCACCCACCTACCATGGTGTTGAGCGGCCTATGCTCGACAATGTAATTGCTCCTACTACTTGGAGGGAGTTGGGTGCCGGGTTCACTGGGCATTTTTATCAAGCCGATTTGCGCTATCAACTATATGTGGTGAACGGATTCAATGGATACGATTCAAAAGGGGTAATCACCGGATCTGGATTGCGGAAAGCGCGTCAAAAGGGCATCAACTCATACATCAGTGCCCCCAACTTGAGTGCCAAGGTTGAATACTATGGTATTCGCGGATTGAATGTTGGATTGTCGGGGTACTTTGGCGACACCCAAAGCAGACTCTACCACAACCTCGATCTTACCCAAGATCCTATGGTTGCAAGGGCCGATTCGTCGGTGGTTGGAATTTCAATGTTGGGTGCCGATGCTCGTTACGACCGTAAGGGACTACATGTACGCGGACAGCTCTATTACACAGCGCTGAGCAATACCGAAGCCTACAATAGCTTTACATCGGCCAATGGTAAGCGCAATGATGTTGGCCGGGCGATGGCCGGATACTATGTCGAGACAGCCTATAACCTGCTGCACTCCAGCCCGGTGCAGGACGAACTTACGCCATTCGTGCGCTACGAGCGGTTCAATACACACCACCGCTCTCCAATCAATGCCCTGCCCAATCCTAAATACCAGCACTCTGTTTGGATTGCCGGTTTGGGTTGGAAAATGGCACCGGGCGCTGTGTTGAAAGTCGATGTGCAGTTCGATAAGAATGCCTCTGCTACGTCGTATAATAAAACTTTCAATGCCGGTGTAGGGGTAATGTTTTGATTTTAAAAGACCACAATGAAGATATTGATCATATTAACGATGTTCGGCTGGATGGTTCCGGCCGACCTCAATTTCAACCATCGGCTTTTTGTTAAGGAGATTGAGTCCCAGTTTTCGGCCACCGAAAGTCAACTGATCGATATCACCCAACGGCTGGAGGGTGATTTTGAGCCTTTAGGGCGGTATTTTCAGATTGGAGCCGACCACGCAAAGGGTTTTGCTTACGTGGGTCGTGTAAACACTTGCCGCAGTGGAGGTTGCTCAGGAGATCAAAACTCCAGCAATTTGGCATCCGAGTTTTTCGACTACTTTATACTCTTCGATACCTCGGGGAAAGTGTTGCAGGTTCGGGTATTCAACTACCAGGCAACCCATGGCCACGGTATTTCCTCTAGAGGGTGGCTAAGGCAGTTTTCTGGCTTTACAGGCAACAAAAAATTAGAGCCCGGAAAAAATATAGATGCCATTTCGGGCGCCACCATCTCTGTAAGGTCAATTACCTTCGATGTTGAGGAGAAATCGCGTCGGGTAAGGCAGCAGTTGGCCATGGTACCCTAGCAAATAGCATGAATGGATTTGGGGTTTACCTTCCGGCAATCCATCCCAAAACCTCTTTGTTGTCGGGTTTGGCGGTCGGGGCTAGCGAATCGACCAATTTGCCCTCTTCATCAATGAGGAACTTCTGAAAATTCCAGCTCACCGAAGCATTCATCTTACCATTCTCCGATTTGTTGGTCAACCATTGGTAAAGCGGATGCATGTCTTTGCCCTTAACCGAGATTTTCGCCATCATTGGAAAAGTAACCCCATAATTGGCGGAACAAAACTCTACGATTTCATCGTTGCTGCCGGGCTCCTGGTTCATAAAATTGTTGGCCGGAAAACCGATGATGACAAACTTGTCACCTCCAAACTGGTCGTATAGCTCCTGCAGTTGCTTGTATTGAGGGGTTAGTCCACACTTGGAAGCTGTATTTACAATCATCACTTTTTTCCCCTTTAATTGGGCCATGTCGAATGTGGAACCATCAATGGCTTCAACCTTGAAATCGTGCAACGATTTGGATTGCGCCCCAACTTGCAGGGTGATAGCGAGTAATATCATAATCGAAAATCTTTTTCTCATTTCTGTTTTGATTAATTGTTTCCAGTTTAAACGTAATTGCGCACAATTGGTTTAGGTTTTCCCTTGGGATGTTGATAAATATTTGCCATCACACTGCAGGCATTTCACTATATTTGGCCTTTGTTTGCAAAAGTTGCCCAATTTAAATGGAACACTACATTGTATCGGCCCGTAAGTACCGCCCCGACTCCTTTAAAACGGTGGTCGCTCAGGATTCTATTACGGCCACCCTTAAGAACGCCATTCGCAGCAGGCAGCTGGCGCACTCCTATCTTTTTTGCGGTCCACGCGGGGTGGGCAAAACCACCTGTGCCCGCATTTTTGCCAAAACCATCAACTGCAGTCAGCTAACCCCCGAAACCGAAGCGTGCAATAGCTGTGAGTCTTGTGTCGCTTTCGATAAAAACCGAAGTTACAACATCCATGAGCTGGATGCAGCATCCAACAATTCGGTCGATGACATCCGCAGCCTCATCGATCAGGTGCGCATTCCCCCGCAAATTGGAAATTACAGCGTCTATATCATCGACGAGGTGCATATGCTCTCTGCGAGTGCTTTTAATGCGTTTCTCAAAACCCTCGAGGAGCCGCCCAAACATGCCATATTTGTTTTGGCTACCACCGAAAAGCATAAAATTATACCCACCATTCTTTCCCGTTGTCAGATTTTCGATTTTAACCGCATTAAGGTGCAAGACATCGAGCTTCATCTGGCCTTTGTAGCAAAAGAGGAGGGTGTTGAAATAGAATCTGGTGCCCTCAATGTGATTGCGCACAAGGCCGATGGTGCCATGCGCGATGCACTCTCCATACTCGATCAGCTGGTGAGTTTTTCGGGAAAGTCAATTTCCTATCAGCAGGTAATTGCCAATCTGAATGTTCTCGATTATGAATACTATTTCCGGCTAACCGATCTGTTCCTCAAAAATCAGGTCCCCGATGTGTTGCTGGTGTACAATGAGGTCCTCGATAAAGGTTTTGAAGGCCAGCATTTTATCAATGGGCTTTCGGGCCATTTTCGCGATTTGCTGGTGAGTCAGGATGCCGCTACGCTTCAGCTGCTCGAGGTTGGTGGAGATATCCGTGAACGGTATAAAAGTCAGGCAGCAGCCTGTGATCCCGACTTTCTGGTCGATGCCCTGCGGCTCAGCAATGAGTGCGACTATCAATACAAAACCAGTCAGAACAAACGTCTATCTGTCGAACTCACGCTCATCCGAATTGCTCAGCTGACCTTAAAAAAAAAATAGCTGACGAGATCGGTCCCGATGCCTTGCTTCCCATATTTGACGAATGGGCTGGCCAAAGCTCATCCAATGGGTCTCCTTTAGCAATCGCTGTCAAAGCCACTAAGTCCGATACTCCTACAATCGACCAACCGGAGGCCGAAAGTGCAATGGCTGACAAGAAAGCTGCGGTGGCGTCCAAACCCGGGATGAAAAAACTGAAATCGGGACTCTCCGGACCTTCGATAAAATCGGCAATGCAAGGTTTGCCTGTGGCCGCCAACGAGGTGACTTCGG
Organism: uncultured Prolixibacteraceae bacterium; assembly: GCA_964349885.1. Lineage (GTDB taxonomy): Bacteria > Bacteroidota > Bacteroidia > Bacteroidales > Prolixibacteraceae > UBA1413. The sequence goes on from CAYGIQ010000052.1 coordinate 15,393, forward strand.
CCGAACAGCACGCAATATACCACGGTCAGACATTAAGCGAAACTTTTACCCAAGATCAGTTGCTCGAAAAATGGACGCAGTATTTGGGCACATTGGGCGATCGTCCCAATCTGAAATCAACTTTGTCGCGCACCCCCATACTCAAAGACAACCATTTGGTTGTGCTGGAGATCGACAACCATGTGCAGGACGAGCTTATCCGGGAAGGGAAACCCCAATTGGTTTCATGGTTGCGGCGCGAGCTTAAAAACTCTTCAATCGATCTGGTTACTGAAATGACACTCGCCGATATGCAACGCATGGTTTACACCGACGACGAGAAGTTTGATGAGATGGTACAAAAGAACCATGCACTTGCCTATCTGAAGCAGCGTTTTAAGCTCGACTTCGACCATTAAGCGGTCTAAGGTGCCAGTCGCTCAGCTGTCCATCCCTCTTCCGATTCTTTCATTCTGATTCTATCGTGCAGCCTTCCGGGCCTGCCCTGCCAAAATTCAAACTGTTCGGGCCTCAAGGAATAGCCGCCCCAATGGGGTGGGGTGGGTATCTCTTGAGCGCCATATTCCTGCTCCAGCGATATAAAACGCTCTTCGAGCTTTTGGCGCGATGCTACTCTTTCGCTTTGATTGGAAGCCCAGGCACCCAGCTGACTCTCGCGGGGTCTTTCAGAAAAATAGAGTTCACTCTCCGTACGGCTGGTTTTGGTAACTACACCTGAAATGCGCACCTGCCGTTGCAATTCGGGCCAGAAAAACAGCAGGGATGCTTTGTTGCTATGAGCAAGCGACTTTCCTTTATCGCTGTTGTAGTTGGTGTAAAAGGTAAAGCCTTGTTCGGTAAATCCCTTTAGCAAAACCACCCTCGACTGAGGATATCCATCGCTCCCGAGGGTCGATAAAACCATTGCAGTAGGTTCGTGTACTTCAGCGACGATGGCCTGATGCAGCCAATGGTCAAAAAAAGGAAAAGGGTTGGGGCCAACATCGGTTATCTCGAGCGATCCTAGGGTGTAGCTGATGCGTATGGACGCAATATTTTTTGTGTTCATTAAACCTTGCTATGATTATTGAGTCTTATAC
>CAYGIQ010000053.1:0-6657 GCA_964349885.1 uncultured Prolixibacteraceae bacterium
CGGTTGGTCAACGTAAAGGACTGAACATAGGAGGCCATGTAGAACCTCTCTTTGTTTTGGCTACAGATGTTGTTCGGAACATCGTTTACGTGGGGGAGGGGCAGGAGCATCCAGGGTTATTTCGCAGGGGGTTGTTTGTTGCTGGCAATGAGGTGCACTGGATAAGAGCAGATAGGGCATTGAATTCGGGCGAGAATAGGCGCTATTTGGTGCGCATCAGATATCGGCAGCCACTTGAGGAGGCAGAACTGCAAATGAAGGAGGATGGTTTGTGGATTATTTTTGACCGTGAGCAAAGGGGTATAACTGCCGGTCAGTTTGCTGCCTGGTACGAAGGGGAGGAGTTGATTGGATCCGGGGCAATAAGCTGAAACGAAAAAAGACTGCCGCAAAAAATGCAGGCAGTCTCGTAAATCTTCTATTTTAGTGATGTGGGTTAACCACACCTCGAAAAGTTAGACAATGGCGCTTCCAATAAGGAAGGTGGTTGCCAGAGCAATGATTGCATAGAGTTCTGGGAATACGGCCAGAATAAGGGTTTTCCCTGCAACATCGTGTCCCGAACCAATAGCGGCAATACCATTTGCACAAACTTGTCCTTGGCGTATGGCCGACAATAAACCGACCAGGCCAAGTGTTAGACCTGCTCCAAAAACAGAAGCAGCAGCTGCCCAGCCAATTCCAGCCTGAAGCAGACCCATGGAATTGAGAAGGAAGTATCCGGCAAATCCGTACAAACCCTGGCTTCCCGGAAGTGCAGTAAGCATAATGTAACTTCCGAAAGCTTCATTATTCTTTTTCATGGCTCCAACAGCCGCATTACCGGCAATTGAGGTACCAAATGCACTGCCAACCCCTGCCAGGCCGACCATCAATCCAATTCCAATGTAAGCAAAAACAATAGGTTCCATTTTTTTGTATTTAACGTTATTACTAATTTTTATTCTGATCGTCCAACCTCAGGCTCGGCAAATGGCTTATAAGGCTGTCCACCGCCTGTGAAGCCAGCATTTTTATAAAATTCAACGAAAGTTAGACGGATCGGGTGCACAAATGCCCCGAGTGCCGACATAAATATGGTAATGCTGTGTCCGATTACCAGTATAAGGATCATAACCAAAGGGCCAAGGATAATATTATCGGGTTTCATACTCATAGCCATGCTGTTGAATACAAGGCCGAGAATTGCACTTGAAACTCCAAGCGCAAATAACCGGATATAGGAAAGGAGGTCGCCCAACAAGCTGGTTGCCATACTGTATACGTCCCACAATCCTGCCCCAAAATTGATGAAGATGTTTCTTTTTGGATGGTTAAGCAACAGAATGAGTATGCCAGATATTCCGAAAATGCCGTTTTGAAGTGCCTTCAGGAAGCTGGCTCCCAATGCGTTGGTTGATTGTAATCCATAAACAGCCCCACTTCCTACGAGTAGGATAATCCATCCAATGGTAGATAGCGAGTGCTTGAACCCGCGCATACGGGAAACGTTCACAACCTTAAGTACCATCCCGAAGATGATTTGAATAACACCAAAAATGATGGCAAGGTTGAACAGCTGATCGGTACTGATCATATATCGCTTAAAGCTTTCGAGCCAAGCGATTTCTGTATTGAGAATGTCGATACCAAAGAAAGTCCCGGTTAATATTCCAAAAATAACGGTCGATAGTCCGAGCCATTGTGCCAAGCTGAGGATCGGTTTAATGGAGGGCATTTTGCGTTTGGCGAGACCAGCTGCAGCAATTATGAAAAGGCCATAGCCAGCATCTCCCAGTGCGAATCCAAAAAACATCATATAAAATGGGGCAAAGAATGGCACCAAGTCGAGTTCTCGGTGGTTGGGCAAGTCATACAAACGTCCCACCACTTCGTAAAGCTTTGAAAATCGGTTGTTTTTGAGCAGAATAGGCACTCTATCGTCTTCTTCAGGCTTACTAGCGGCGAAGAGGATGTTTTCGGTTTGGAGGTATTGGTCGAGTTCGTTCTTAAGGGTATCAGGCACCCAGCCTTCCAGTAGTTGAACTTTACCTTCCACCTCAGACGAAGTTTGAAGTAGGGCATTCATCTCTCCCAACTGTTGCTGCAGCCCCTGATGGTATTGCTGTAGGTGTTTTTTATTGTGGTGAGCCAGTTGATGAAGTTCGTGGTTTAAAAGGTCGTTTGCTGCAATCAGCTCCTGTTTTTCCGCTGCGATTTGTTGCATCGACTTTTGAGGAAGGATTAGTTCATCTGCTCCGACCAATTCGGCAAATCCGGTTGGCGCATCCGATTTTTCCAACTTCACAAAATAGCGGTACCCATCCAAGTCGCCAACAACACGAATGTAGTGTTCTTCTTCCCATTCCGGAATATATTTACGCATTGGGCACGACATAAACCTAAAGTATAGGCCGCTTTCCTGCAGTTTATGAACCTGCTCCCATTCGAAGTTACCCCAGGGAGTGAGTTGTTTTTGTTCCTTATCGAGGTGGACCAGCTGATGATGGTTGTGTTCAACCTCTTTTTCGATATCGCGAATGCGTTCGAAAACTTCGGCTCCCGAGTTGATGGGGTGGGGCAGAATGGTGCTCTCCGGGGTTAACCAGTCAAGTTTCTTGATGGCCCTATCGACTTCGGTAATGTGTCTGAAAAGTTCCTGCATGGCAGGAGTAGATTCGGGCGATTTTTCGCTGATGTGCAGAACACCAATTTTTCTGATGTTTTTCAGAAATTCGGTATAATTGGCGTGATACACCAGGAAGGTATATTTATACATGGGTACAATCATGCCACAGCCTCCTCTTGTTTTTGACGTTGTTGTCTGTCTTTTACGATCTTCTGTGCCGACTTGGAAAGGTTGTCCTCATCTTCGAGAAAGCGCTTGATTTTGCGAATTGCATCTTGGAAGCCAGGTATTTGCACTTTCTCGTAAAGGTTTACTTTTTGGGTAGTTTTCTTTCGGGCAAAATCAAGCAATTCCATCTTTCTCAGAAAAACTTCTCTTTCGATGGCAATTTGGGCAATGTCCCTAATGATGCCGATACCATCGGCAAACCAGAGCGGCCTGCTGAATAGATTGTCAGTTTGAATCTCGAAAACGATGTTTTCGAGTACTGGTGTGAAAACCCCGGCCAATTTCTTTTTAGAAAGTTCAACATGGCTAATCCGCACCATGTTCTGGTCGAACTCTCCCCATAGCCGGGCCATTTGCTCATAGGAGTCCACTTTCTGGTTATAGGTTTCTTCGAGTGATGCTGCTTTATCTTTAGCCTTTTTTACCTCCATACGAAGAGCCGACTCCTTGTTCTTAAGGGTAGGCAGGGCCCTCTCTCGCACCTTAAGCTGCTTGTCGAGTCCCTGCAGGGCTGTTTTATTGTATTGAAATTTTATGGCCACGTTTATTCTTTTTCAGATTGAGAATTTTATGGCCTGTGGTCAGGCCGTGATTGCAAATCACTTAATTTTTCCAGTATTTGTCCATGAGCGTTTCCCTGATGGCAACTTCGGCGCGGGTAAAGAAACGGCCCAGAAGCTCCCAAGAAATATCGAGCATGGTGTTGATGTCGACGTTCACATCAATGGCCAGAAGCTGGTTTGAGTACTCTTTGGCAAACCGCAGGGTTCGCTCGTCGTAGTCGGTTAGGTCAAAACCATTTTCCAGTTTTGTACGTGCGTTGGCAGCATCGGCGTAGAGCCTGATGGCGGCATTCATAACCTGAGGATGGTCTTCGCGGGTTTGTTTCCCGATCACCAGCTGTTTTAAGCGTGAAAGTGAGCGGAACGGGTCAACAATAACTTTTCCGATTTCAGAGTCCCTTCTGAGAAACAGCTGGCCTTCGGTGATGTATCCGGTATTGTCAGGAATGGCGTGGGTAATATCGCCACCCGAGAGTGTGGTAACTGCGATGATGGTGATGGATCCTCCTTCTGGAAATTGCACAGCCTTCTCATAGATTCGGGCTAGGTCGGAGTATAGCGACCCCGGCATACTATCTTTCGAGGGGATTTGGTCCATTCGGTTTGAAACAATGCTCAACGCATCGGCATAAAGTGTCATGTCGGTAAGCAGCACCAATACACTTTCGTTTTTATCGACTGCGAAATATTCAGCCGCGGTAAGCGCCATATCGGGAACCAATAGCCTCTCAACCGGAGGATTCTCTGTGGTGTTTACGAAACTGATGATGCGATCGAGGGCACCAGCGTTTTCAAAAACATGTTTAAAATAGAGGTAGTCGTCGTTGGTAAGCCCCATACCCCCAAGGATAATTTTATCGGTTTTGGCGCGAAGGGCCACCATTGCCATCACCTGGTTGTAAGGTTGGTCTGGGTCGGCAAAGAATGGGATTTTCTGACCCGACACCAGTGAGTTGTTGAGGTCGATACCTGCAATCCCGGTGGGAATGATGTTGGAAGGTTGCTTCCGCCGCACAGGATTCACCGACGGACTACCGATATCGCGGATCTCTCCCTGAATCTCTGGACCACCGTCGATGGGTTGACCAAAGGCGTTGAAGAATCGCCCAGCCAGTTCATCACTCACACTTAATTGCGGAGGCCTACCATAAAAGGAAACCTCTGCATTGGTGGGAATACCTTCGGTGCCTTCAAAAATCTGAAGGGTTATCTCCTCTCCCATAATTTTTACTACCTGAGCCATACGGCCATGCACGGTAGCTATCTCGTCGTAACCAATGCCTTCGGCTTTAAGCGTAACCGTGGCTTTGGTGATATTATTTAATTTGGTATAGATTTTTTGAAACGCCTGGCTTTCCATATGTAGTCAATTATACGTTGAATAAATGCGTAGCTATGTTTAGTTTAACCGTTCACTTAGAATGGCGTGCAAAGCCTCTTCATGGCGCTGGAACTGCTCAGATTCGAACTCTGAGTAATTCATCTGTTTAAAACGGTTGATAACCTCTTTAAAGAAAGTGCTTACATCTTCGAAATGGTTAAAGCTGTATGAATTGTTGGCAACTTCCAGAACTTTGCTAAGCATAAACTTCTGCCGCACCATGGGCGACGATGAATCAATTTTATCGAAAGCGTCCTGCTGAAGAATTACAAAGTCGATCAACTCCGACTTCCAGAACCGTTCGTGGAAAACGATGGGAACACCGTCGTCTCCCAAAATATTAATCTGTTCCATGGCCTCTTTCCCCCTGAGCAAGACATCTTTTGCTTTGATAACCTCGTCGAGCCAGGTTGGACTGATATTTTTGGAAAGATATTCCTGAACTTCCGGATATTCAAGATATTTCGAATAGCTGTCGATTGGGTCGATGGCGGGATAACGTTTGCTGTCGGCTCTTCCTTGGTTCAATCCGTAAAAACAGCGGGCTGCCTTACGGGTACTTTCGGTTACGGGCTCCTTGAGGTTACCTCCGGCGGGCGATACCGTTCCAATGAAAGTGATGGATCCGGTTTCACCGTTGTTAAGGTAAACGAAACCTGCCCTAGAGTAAAAGTTGGAAATAACGGCCGAAAGGTCCATTGGGAAAGCATCTGGTCCGGGAAGTTCCTCCAAACGGTTCGACATTTCACGCAGGGCCTGTGCCCATCGTGAGGTGGAATCGGCCATTAACAACACCTTGAGCCCCATCGATCTGTAGTATTCGGCAATTGTCATGGCCGTATATACCGATGCTTCGCGGGCTGCCACCGGCATATTGGAAGTATTGGCAATGATGATGGTTCTTTCAATCAGTTTACGACCGGTACGTGGGTCGTCGAGCTCTGGAAATTCGGTAAATACTTCCACCACTTCATTGGCACGCTCTCCGCAGGCAGCAATAATCACGATATCGGCTTCAGCCTGCTTAGAAATGGCATGCTGCAATACGGTTTTTCCGGTACCAAAAGGTCCGGGAATAAACCCTGTACCACCCTCGGTAATCGGATTTAGGGTGTCCATACAACGAACACCAGTCTCCAGCAGTCTAAATGGCCTCGGTTTCTCTTTGAATGATCTGATGGCCACCTTTACCGGCCATTTTTGAACCATGGTAAGGGGTATATCGGCTCCATCGGAACCAGTAAGCACTGCTATGGTATGGTCGACAATATATTCGCCCTCAGAAACTATGCTTCTTACCGTATAGGTTCCATTGAGTTTGAAGGGTACCATTATTTTGTGGGGCATGGTATTTTCATCCACTTCTGCCAGCCAGTCGCCTGCCTTAACGGAATCGCCTGCTTTAACCAAAGGTTTGAATGCCCAGAGTTTTTCACGGTTTAAGGGGTCGGTATAATCACCGCGCTTTAGAAAAACCCCATCCATCTTGTCGAGATCGTTTTGCAGACCGTCGTAGTTGCGCGACAATACACCGGGGCCCAGGGTTACTTCGAGCATATGCCCCTGAAATTCAACCTCCGATCCGGATTTGAGTCCTCGGGTACTTTCGAAAACCTGCACATAGGCATCTTTTCCAACCACCTTAATGACTTCGGCCATCAATCTTTCGTGGCCAAGGGTTATAAAGCATATTTCGTTTTGGGCCACTGGGCCGCTAACTTCTACGATTACCAGGTTGGCCACAATACCGACCACCTTGCCTGTTGTTTTAGTTTCTCTTGCCATATGTTAATGCAAATTCTTCGGGAAATTCAAAATTGGATTGTAATTCTTGAAGCAGCCGGGTGAAAATTTCCTGACCTTTCTCCTTGTTAAGG
>CAYGIQ010000053.1:6667-16250 GCA_964349885.1 uncultured Prolixibacteraceae bacterium
GTACAAAAGCGAGAATACGTTCGGCTGTAAAATAGTTGAAGAAGGTAATTTCGTCGAGATATTGCCAAAAATGGTTGGCGAGACGCAACTCTCTCTCCAGTATGTTTTCTGTTTCGAAAATCTGAATGATTTCCTCAATTTCGGTTACCTCGGTAGATAGGCCAAAATCGCGCGATCTGCTTTTGCGCAAAGCATGGGTGATTTCATCGTTGCCCATAAGTCCTTCATCGTATGGCAGGTTGTGCTTTCGTCCATTGAGCGCAAGCAGAATATTGCCCATTGAAAGTTTGTAGCGTGCAAACTGGTTCAGGAATGCACTGGAGTGATTTTGCAAAAGCGAAAACCACGCTTCATTGAGATAGGATGTACAAGCACTAATGGTTGTTTCTTCCTCCTCGTCGTGGTAGAAGTTTATGAAATCGATGAAGTACGCTGGAAATAGGGAGGTGTCGATGGTCTCGAACTGTTTTTTATCGCACAACTGTTCGAGCTGATCGGCCGGAAAATTCCCCCTGGGGTCGAAATCCTTGCCAGTTTTAAAAAGGAGGCTTAACAGATTGTCATGGTCCCATGGAAGGTAAAAAAGCTTCACCATTTCGAAATCGTCGGGGTGCAATTCTTCTGCGAGATAATCGCGCAACCCAGCACTCGAAAAGTGCAGTTTTTTATCATCCGGAATCAAATCCGGCAATCCTGCCACCAAACAGTAATAATTTCTTGACATCATGTTGTCTCTTCGAAAAGTATTTGAGCGGTTTTTGGACGAAGGTATGCCTTGAGGAAGTTGGTGAACTCCTCGTCGGTAAAACTGATAAGGTAGCTACCATCGGCAGGCCCAACCTTAAATCCCGACTTGAGTTTGTTGTCGAAGTTTATGGAAACCCCCTTGTTGAGTTCGGCTGCCAAGTTGTTCTTAAAAAATTGCTCCATCCTTTGTCGGTCGGCCTCGGGCAGAATAACATTGAGGTCGAAATGCTCTTTGTCGAGCCATCCCTTAACCACAAGACTTATGAGGGATTGTAGATAGGTTTGGTCGGAAAACAATTCCTTAACAGCAGGTTGTATTGTATTCGTCGACACCAATCGGGTTATTTCCTGCTTCATAGCCGATACGGCTTGGTTTACAGTCATCCGAATTTCAGCGTCGACATGTCTTTTCAGTTCATCCGACTTCTGGCGCGCATCGTTTATCAATTTCTGGGCAGCTTTTTCAGCATCCTGCTCTATCTTAGCAGCTTTTTCGGTGGCTGCCTGAACGATTGCTCCCGCTTCCTGTTTGGCTTTTTGAACCCCCTCGTTGTAAATGGCCTCGGTAAGTTGTTGAATTTTTGCGTCCATATTTTTGCTGTAATTTACTAATTCAGTCCAATCCGTAAGATCAGTGATTTTTAAGATTTTTTTTACTTCTGTTCAGAACAATCAAATTTTTTCTGATGCGTCATTCAATTTCATTAAGTATGGCAGGTGTTGTACTTTTGAACCAGACACGACAACTTTTTTGTATGATAAATATCATGTTTTCAGATTGTTTGCTGACCTCAACCGTAAAAGTAATAACATCGGTGAATATTGCCCAAACCGACTCCCTTTAATCGATCGCTATATGTTTTAAAATATAAACCAACTGCTAGGGTAAAAAAATGATTTTCAGGGCGCTAAAATACAAATTTGAGAACCTTTGTTTAGGGTTAAATAATTGAAATACAGTACCTAAGTGTTTTTGGTTGACACTAGGGCAACAAAACAATTTGGCAGTAAGGGAAGCTGTAGATTACAAAAGTTTACTTAATATTGGCTTAACGTTGACATTGAAGTAAAGCCGATCTCTTTTTTTATTGGGGTTGCTTAATTCTGATTGTATTAATGCTAAAAAATAGATGTTATGCTTCGATTTCTTTTGATGGCTCTTTTTTCGCTGAGTGTGGGTTTTTCTTTACATGCGCAAAAGCCCGATTATAAGGATATTCTCGACCGTTTGGATGGTTTTTACACCGAAGCGGTTGAAGCTTGGGGTGTTCCGGGGATGGCTGTGGCTATTGTGAAGGATGGCGAGGTCATATTTAGCAAAGGGTATGGGGTAAAAGAGTTGGGCAAACCCGAACGCCCCGATGGGCATACGCTATTTGCCATCGCTTCCAATTCTAAGGCCTTTACATCCGCTATTTTGGGTCAGTTGGTGGATGAGGGTAGTTGCAGTTGGGACGACCGCGTCCAAAAGTATCTCCCCTGGTTTTCTCTATCCGATCCGCAAGTTGCTTCCTTGGTTACCTTGCGCGATTTGTTGAGTCACCGCGTAGGCTTGGGAACTTTTAGCGGCGATGTTATTTGGTATAAGTCGAACCTTTCCGCACCGGAAATTTTACATCGGGCAGCCCATCTTCCACTGGTATTTGATTTCAGATCTGGCTATGGCTATTCCAATCTGATGTACATCGCAGCAGGTGAAGTTATCAAAGCAATTACGGGAAAGAGCTGGTATGAAAATGCACGCGAGCGGTTTTTGCTTCCTTTGGGTATGGAACGCACCACCATCTATGCACATGAGCTCGAACAGCGTGGGAATTATGCTACTCCCCACGCACTCGACGGCGTCGAGAATGTGCCGATAGTCTATACCGACTGGGCTGAAATTGCTGCCATGGGAGGGCTTATTTCGAGTGTAAATGAGGTGGCCAACTGGATGATTTTTAACCTTAACCACGGCGTTCTGAGCAACAATAGGCTGCTGTCGCAGCGGTCGTTTAACCTTATTCATACACCTCACAACAACTATACAGTTGACCATACCAGCCGCAACGATTTCAACAATCACTTCAATGGATATGGTCTTGGTTGGGGATTGCGCGACTATCATGGCCGTAGGTTTGTGGGGCATACTGGGGGCTACGACGGTATGATTTCGGCTGTTTCTATGTTGGCCGATGAGCAGCTTGGTATAGTGGTACTGACCAATGGGATGAAGAGTCCTTATATGGCGGTAACCTATCAGACACTGGACGCTTTCATTGGGGTTAATTCTGGAAAGAACTGGTCGGATGAGTTGCTTACTAGAGCCAACCGCCGGGCAGAAAACGACACCCGCATTGCCTTTAGGAAAGCCGCTCAAATGGAGGGAACTACCACCTCTTTGCCCATCAGTGCCTATACGGGGAAATACGAGAGTGCTATATACGGTATTCTGGAAGTTGTGTTGGAAGGAGACCGTCTTTTGCTCAGAATGGAGCATTCTCCGGAACTATCGATGTACCTTAACCATTTTCATCACGATGTTTTTGAGGTTGAATGGTTGTACGATCAGGCCTGGTTTGCCTTTGGTACGGTAAAATTCAATACCGACAACTACCTTAAAGTTACAGGAATGGATTTTGATGTTCCCAACGACGATATTTTCTTCGAGGAGTTGAAACCACGGAGGGTTGAATAATATGTCTGAAATGGTTAAAACCTGAAGCGTAAAATAGCAGCTTCTGTGGCTTCCAGCAGCGGAGAAAGGGAGATACTACTGCCCACTGCCCCTTGCATCCAAACCTCGGGCACAAGCCGACCCTGAGTGTACATTCTGTTGATAGAATTGGCCATTGGTTGGATTCCTATTGCCTGTTCTATCTGAAAATCGATGATATGCCCAAGGGGATAGTTTGAAAGGTAGAGTGGATTGTCGATCATATGGCTGTAGATGGCCAGAATGGTTTGCCCTTTCACCCCAAATATTTCTGCATAATAGCTGTCCCATACTTCGGCAGCGATGCGTTCCACCGCCTCCTTTAATTCTTCAGCCGTAGCATTGGGATGGCTGTATAGCCATTTCCAAACGCGCATATCTACCAGCGATACCCCCATAATTTCGAAGTTCGACCAAAAATTATCAAGTGCCATATAGTCGTAATTGCTAGCATGATCGCCTGCAGCGCCCAGCAACGATAGATCCCGTTTCTGGAACATGAAGGCGGTTGCTTCGGTAAATGCGGTATTGGGCACTCCATTGAGCATATAATAGTCAACATCGTTCATGGTTATGGTTTGTTCAACACAATGGCCCAGTTCGTGCATGGCAATATTGTATCCTTTGTAGTCCATTCCCGCCTGCCCAATTCGAGTGCGCAAATGCGCAAGGTCATTTCGCATGGCAGCTCCCCATGCGTGCCCGGCTCCCCGTGAGCCATCGACCGTAATCAGGTTGGAAATTCTTTCGGCATCGTTTCTATTCCAGCCTAAATCCATCATTATCCTTGAAATATCGTTGCGAAGTGCCACAGTGGTAGGGTACTTCTTGCGGGTAATCTGATCGAGTTCCTCTTCGTTGAAGGATGGTTTGAATCCGTTGTACCAGATATCGAAGGGTTCGAGAGGGCGTCCCAATCTTTGCTGAATTAGGTTTGCAATGCGCTTTACCTGTGGTGAGGAAAGCAGTTCAATAAACAATTTTTCTACCTCCGGTTGCGGAATCTCCATACTCTGGCCAAAGGCCCTGTCGATGTATGTGGGATGGTTTGGGTAATAGGGGTCGACGGCGCGCATGGCGTGAAAATTTCTGAGAAGGACCTGGTAGCGTTCGCCGGCTTCTGCCTCGGGTTGTACAGCAGACCCCTGATGCAGCAACGTGTTGCTGTAGGGATTCCACTCCATTTCGCCACTGTTGATCACCTGACGTGGAATGGTCTGGTCGATAATGCGCTGCATGACCTGATAAATGATACGCTGTTTTGCGAGTCCGTTGGTAAGGGTATAGTTTGACTTCAATTCGTCGCGCAGTCCCCAGTGGGCGATAAGCTTCATCCCCGAAGGAAAAAGAGGGACATTGTTATCGTCGCGAAGCTGCTCCATAACTATATTGTAGCTGGAGATGTAGTTGTCGGCTGCAGTGAGTATAGCCGAACTGTTTTGGACAATCTCTGCAGGCACCCTGGCTGTAAACTGATCCCCCATTCTGGCATAGGCCCACTCACGGCGACTCCACTCTGCTCCAAGCGCGGTTTTTTCTTCTAGTGTATAAAATGGGAAATTAAGGGTGGTGAGCAGGGCGATTTTGTTGGCGTACAGATCATCGTTCAAATGTGCCCCCGGCGCATAACTGCCGAATAGTAAATCGATATTTGTAATTTTCGGACCTTCGAGGTGGAGAGGCTCTTTAAGCTGAAGATTCATTCGGTGCATGTATCCGTTGATGATCTCAAAATTTCGCTCGAGCCTGAGGTAGAGCGCTTCAAGCTCCACATCGTTCACAACAAAGTTGTTGAGCACAAATTGAGTGAATTCAGTAGGATCGCCATCTTCTGCCCTCCAGAGTGCAGCCGTTTGCTCTACCCCTCTTGTAATGCGAAAGGTTGCTTCATTCCCATATTTTTCGAGGAGTAGTCCAATGGCTGCCGACTGCGTTTTTTCATCCATGGCCGAGTGGTTTGGGTTTTTGGGTTTTGGGGTGCACGACACAAATGGGATAAGTAGTGCCAATAAAGTGAGATATCGCATGATGGTCAACTGTTTATTAGACCAAAAGTACGCATAAAATTATATTGGTGCGACCTGCCTTTTGTTGTTAAAGGCTGTAGAGTACGGCAAAAAAGTGATTGATGCTGCCTCCGAGGACAAAAAGGTGCCAGATGCCGTGTCCGAATGGGAGTTTGCGCCATGCATAAAAGATTACCCCAACTGTGTAAGAGAGTCCGCCAATGAGCAGAAACAGTAAACTTGTGGCAGGCAAATTTTTGATCATGGAGTTGAGGATAAAGACAAACATCCAACCCAGAATTAGATAAATCAGCACCATTGGCCTGCGGTATTTGTGAAGATGTATGGATCTGATTATAACGCCGGCAATGGCTACAGCCCATATAATTCCAAAGAAGGTCCATCCGAGGGCTCCCCTCAGAGTGGTGAGCAGAAACGGAGTATAGGTTCCAGCGATAAGAATAAAAATTGCAGCATGGTCGAACCTGGCAAAAATATTCCGCGCCGCTGGTTTGGAAAAACTATGGTAGAGGGTCGATGAGGTGTAAAGGATTACCAGTGAGGCTCCAAATATGGCGAAGCTCACCACATGCCACGCATTGCCCTTGATGGCTGCGGTTACAATCAGAATTACGAGGGCTGCAATGCTTAAGAGAACACCTATACCATGTGTTATGCTGTTTACGATCTCTTCGGCTACGGTGAGCTCCCTGCGATTGGGCTCAAAATGATTATGGGTCATTAAAATTTATTTTTTCTCTGTTACAAAGATAATAATTCGAACAGAAGTTTGGTTTATTCGAAAAAATTATCACAATATTTAACACAATCTCAACTGTTGTTATTTACATAGTCATTCAGGTATGCAAAGCGCGCTGTTAACATACCCTTTTGGGCTATGGTTGCCCTTTCCAGTATTTGATCGGGGTCTTTTCCAAGAATTGCGGGTATTACTTTGTTAATGAGGTTGTTTCCAAAGTCTTCTGATGCATCGCGTGGAAGTTCGCAGGGAAGGTTGTCTACCGCCATTACAGTGATGTTCTTGCAATGACTGAAGGGTTCTTCTGCTTGTTGGGTTGAAGGATTAAAGTCGTACAAAGGCTCATCAATGGTAGAGGCGCGCTGGGTAGTGGGTATCGACCCATTGATGTCGCAGGTGATATCGGCAATAACTTTTATTCTGAACTGCTTTTTGCTTGTGTCGCTTAAAGCAAACAGCTGGGGAGCTTTCGGATCCCAGAAGGCTGCGCCAATTAAAAGATCGGTTTTAGAGAGGAATCGCTCAAAGTGGCTTGAATATTCTTCAGGGTGATTATAAAAGTGAAGCAGTTCAAAGGGAGTGCATTCGCGGTGCTGGTTGTAGTCGCCTGCTTGGAGTTGCACAAATTGTGGAACAGATGGGTGTTCGGTTTCGAGGAATTCATCAACCGATACCTGTTTTATTTGCAGGTGGTTCAAAAGTTCTAGTACTCCTCCGGCTACCCGACCATCGCCGGTAACGACAATTTTAATGGGAGGAATCTCAATGGCTGATAAGTTTTGGAGCATTTCGGGGAGATCATGGCAAAGGTGCGCTGGCTTTAGCGTGTAAAGTTGAAAACGCAAACCCCAGGCCCTTAATCCGTTGTAGGCTCCTACCAATCCGGCATACCGTCCGAAACCGATAATTCTCATTTGATGCTTGTCGGTAAGCACTTCGTAGTCGATTAGTCGTATATGTTTGTGCAGGATTTCCTGCAACAGAGCTCGGTTGTATGCTTGTTTTTTGATGGTATGCGAAAAAAAGAAATAGGTTTTTCCTGCGATCAATGCATGAGAGGGAACCTCCTTCACGCCCATCAGATAATCACAGTCATTAAGGTTATCACTTACTTCCACCTGTTCGTTTCGGAACTCCTCGTCGGTGAAGCATCGAAAGGGCGAAGATTGCACCACAATATGGAGGTTGGGGAACTTTTGCATCAGTTGTTTGCACTGTTTGGGGGTAAAGGGTACTCTTTTGTCGTGGGGGAGTTTGCCTTCGCGTAAAATCCCAATGGTTGTCTGCATAGTTTAACTTAATAAAGGTTACCGGTAGAAACCTTTTTTCTCAATTTGTTTCCAAACCCGTTCGGGCACCAGTTGGTTCATGTTTTTTCCCTGCAAAATAGCCTCCCGGATAAAGGTCGATGAGATATCGAGGTTTGGAGCCTCGATTATCGTTATTTGGGAAATATTTTCGGTGTTTGTAATTGGATAGCCTGGTCGCGGATATACCAATATTGGAAAATATTGAAGAATGATTTCGGAATTT
The DNA here is from genome assembly GCA_964349885.1 of uncultured Prolixibacteraceae bacterium. GTDB lineage: Bacteria > Bacteroidota > Bacteroidia > Bacteroidales > Prolixibacteraceae > UBA1413. The sequence continues at coordinate 14,409 of CAYGIQ010000053.1, forward strand.
CTCCATTGCGGGAGTGTCTCTAGGTTGTCGGATCCGAGGATAATGGAAAAGTGGTGGTCGGGATATTTTTTGACAATCCAGGTAAGGGTATCGATGGTATAGGAGGGTTTGGGCAACCGGAACTCGATATCGATTACCCTAAAACGATGATCGTCGCCTACTGCAAGATGCATAAGATCGAGGCGATCTGTGTCGCGGAGGAGCGTTTCATTGTTTTTCAGCGGATTCTGAGGTGATACAACAAACCAGAGCTGGTCGATATCGGTATATTCTACGATATAGCTGCCAATGGCCATATGTCCGATGTGAACTGGATTAAAGGAACCGAAGTAGAGACCGATTTTCCTGCTGTATCGGTCGGGTGGAAGCAATATGTTGAAAAGTTCTGTTACCACCGGATTGTATTAGAGGTTGAGAAATTTCTCGAGCAGGGTTTCAGCTTCTGCGCAAGCATTTTCAAGATTTTCATTTACAATGATATGATCGAATTGCGGTGCAAACGTAAGTTCGTATGCAGCTTTCGAAACGCGCATGGCAATCTTGTCGGGGGTTTCGGTCGATCGGGAAAGCAGTCGTTGTTCCAAAGTCCCTATCGAGGGCGGCTGCACAAAGATGGCCAGAGCCTGATTTCCGAAGATTTTTTTAAGGTTTAGACCACCCACCACATCCACGTCGAACAGTGCAGCCTGTCCGAGATTCCATATACGTTCTATTTCGCTTTGCAGGGTACCATAGCGAATGCCTTGGTAAACCTCTTCCCATTCAATAAAAGCGCCTTCCTTTACCTTCTGGTCAAATGCCTCATGCGAAAGAAAATAGTAGTCGCGACCATCTTTTTCCCTTTCTCTTGGAAAGCGGCTGGTTGCCGATATGGAGAAGCCTAGGGGAAGTTTCTTCTTAAGCAGGTGTTGAACAATGGTGGTTTTTCCGGCACCCGATGGGGCGGAAAATATCACAATCTTATTGGATGGACCGGACGCAGTCATTAGAGTACATTCAATGCCTGTTCTTTAATTCTTTCGAGGTAGTCTTTCATCTGCACCACGATGCGCTGAATATTGCTTTCGTTTGCCTTTGCTCCGAGGGTATTTATTTCGCGCCCGATTTCCTGGGTAATGAAGGCTAGTTTTTTGCCGTTGGCCTCAGATTCGTTGACCGTTTCAATAAAATAGTTAAGGTGGTTGGTGAGACGAACTTTCTCTTCATTAAAATCGAGTCGTTCCAGATAAAAAATGAGTTCCTGCTCGTAGCGGTCGGGATTGGCATTGGCACTTGATTGCAGTTTTGCCAGAGCTTCGCTCAGCCGTATTTTGACATTCTCGATGCGTTGAGCTTCGTAAGGAGCGATTTCATTTTGAAGATTTTCGATGGCAGCAATGCTGGAGCGCAAATCGGCCTCGAGGGCTTTACCCTCTTGCAGTCTAAACCCATCGGCTTGGTCGATGGCTTGATTAAGGTGTTTGCTCAACATGCTCCACTCCTCTTCGTTGAGCTGATCATATTGAACCTTAACGGTATCGGGCAAACGCATGATGACCTGAAGGATATCGCTGTCGACGGGCAGGTTGAGTTCGAGGCTTATCTGTTGCAATGCTGCAAAATAGTTCTTAACCACAGCTGGGTTAATGTTGGCACTGGAGGCATCTCCCAAGCTTTCGGCAAAAATATTGCAATCGATTTTACCTCTAATGAGTCGATCTGTGAGCATTCTGCGTATTTCAATCTCCTTTTCCCTGAAAAGTTGTGGAATGCGGGTATTGATATCGGTGCTTTTGCTGTTAAGCGATTTTACTTCGATGGTAATTCGCTTATTGTTGATTTCAAATTCGGCTTTCCCGAAAC
>CAYGIQ010000054.1:0-16234 GCA_964349885.1 uncultured Prolixibacteraceae bacterium
CACAAAAGTTTCAGTAATGTTTCAGTAGTAAAATAAAAAACTCCAATAACTCACTAGATTATAGGTCGTTATCGAAGTTTTTAAGTACCCGGAGGGGGACTTGAACCCCCACAGCCCAAAGGCCATTGGATTTTAAGTCCAACGTGTCTACCATTCCACCATCCGGGCAAACAATATGTATTAAAACAATAAAAGCGTAAAACCGGAATTTTACGCTTTCAAAAGGAGCGGGAAACGAGACTCGAACTCGCGACCCCGACCTTGGCAAGGTCGTGCTCTACCAACTGAGCTATTCCCGCAGGTTGAATACATACCGAAAAATCCGGTCTGCAAAGAACGATTTTGTTTTCGCGCAGCAAATATACGCCTTATTTTTTTCTCTCCAAGCCTCGGTTATAAAAAAACAGCCTTCCTATTTCAATCCGGTCAGTTTTTTAATTTCATTGAGTTTGTTGAGGGCTTCGAGTGGGGTAAGCTGGTCAATATTGAGGTTTTTTATCTCATCGCGAATCTGTTTCAGTACCGGATCGTCGAGCTGAAAGAAACTGAGTTGCACCCCTTCGCGCGACGGGGCAATCATTTCGAGCGGTTTGGCGAGGTTGTCCTGCTGATGCGATTGCTCGAGTTGCTTTAGAATTTCTTCGGCACGCTGCACCACACTGCGCGGCATACCGGCCATGGCTGCTACGTGGATACCAAAACTGTGGTTGCTGCCTCCTCGGGTAAGTTTTCGAAGAAAAATGACCCTATTTCCCAGCTCCTTAATAGATACATTGTAGTTTTTTACCCTACTGAAGCCGTTTTCCATCTCGTTCAATTCGTGGTAATGGGTGGCAAACAGGGTTTTTGCTTTGGCTCGTGGGTGTTCGTGCAGGTATTCAACAATCGACCAGGCAATTGAAATTCCATCGTAGGTTGAAGTGCCACGTCCGAGCTCATCGAGCAGTATCAGGCTGCGGTTCGATACATTGTTCAAGATGCTGGCAGCTTCGTTCATTTCGACCATAAAGGTTGATTCTCCCAGCGAGATATTATCAGAGGCACCAACCCGGGTAAAGATCTTATCGACCAATCCGATTTTTGCAGAAGCAGCCGGCACAAAACTGCCCATCTGGGCCAGTAGCACAATCAAGGCGGTTTGTCGGAGCAATGCCGATTTTCCGGCCATATTCGGACCGGTAATGATGATGATTTGCTGATCTTCCTGATTTAACAGCAGGTCGTTGGCAATGTATTCCTCTCCAATGGGCAGTTGTCGCTCGATTACCGGGTGGCGCCCTCCGCGTATGTCAACATCAAAACCTTCGTTCATTTCTGGTCTGCTGTAATTATGGGCTGTCGCAAGTGAGGCGAACGAAAGCAGACAGTCGATTCTGGCGAGCATTATGGCATTGAGCTGAATGGCCGAAATATAGTCCGATAGGGCAAATACCAAATCGTTGAAGAGTTTGGTCTCGAGTGCCAAAATCTTCTCCTCGGCTCCCAAAATTTTTGATTCATACTCCTTGAGTTCTTCTGTAATATAGCGTTCGGCGCTTACCAGGGTCTGTTTGCGTATCCAGTTTTCAGGCACTTTGTCGCGGTGGGTGTTGCGCACCTCTATGTAGTAACCAAAAACGTTGTTGAAGCTGATTTTGAGTGAGGGAATTCCACAGGCTTCGCTCAGCGATTTTTGCATTCTGACCAGGTAATCCTTGCCCGAAAAAGCAAGTTCACGCAGTTCATCCAATTCCTCTGAAACGCCCTTAGCGATAACGCTTCCTTTGCTTACCTGCACCGGAGGAGATTCGGTGAGTTCGCGTGCAATTCGTTCCCGGATCGAATTGCACGGATTGAGTTGTTCGGCGTACCGTTTCAAAGTTCCGTTTGCCGACGCAGCGCAAGCCTCTTTTATGGGTACCAAAGCCGATAGGGCATTTTTTACCTGGGCCATCTCTCGCGGCGTTATTCTGCCCACCGCCACCTTTGAAATCAGCCGCTCGAGATCTCCGATCAGCCGCAGCTGCTCTTCCAAACGCTCTTTTAGTGGTTCCTCTTTCTGAAAGGTCTCTACCACATCGTGCCGTTCTCTTATAGGTCCAAGCTCTTTGAGCGGCAGTGCCATCCACCGGCGAAGCATTCGTGAGCCCATAGGGGAGATGGTGCGATCGGTCACCTGAAGCAGCGATTTAGCTCCTTCGTAAAGGGTTGAGAAGAGTTCGAGGTTTCGGATGGTAAACCGGTCGAGCCATACATAGTGCTCTTCTTCGAGACGGCTCAGTTGACTGATATGCTGTATTTGCAGATGCTGGGTTAAATCGAGGTAATGCAGAACGGCTCCTGAGGCAACCACACCCAATGGCAGGTTGTCGACCCCAAATCCTTTCAGCGATTTTACCTGAAAATGTCGCGACAGGCGATCGAAAGCAGCCTCGTCGCTATATACCCAATCGTCGAGGTGATAGGTATAGTATTTCGATCCGAACCGGTCTGAAAATTCCTGCGATCGGCCCCGCTGATACAAAACTTCTTTTGGCTGAAACGAGCTGAGCAGTTTGTCGATGTATTCGAACGACCCCTGTGCGGTGAGAAACTCTCCCGTGGAGATGTCGAGAAAGGCGACTCCTGCCGTTTTTTTATCAAAATGCACCGATGCCAGAAAGTTGTTTTCGCGGTTGTCGAGAATGTTGTCGTTGATGGAGATACCGGGGGTCACCAGTTCTGTAATACCCCTCTTAACTATGGTTTTAGTAAGTTTTGGATCTTCAAGCTGCTCACAGATGGCGACCCTTTGTCCGGCACGCACCAGCTTCGGAAGGTAGGTGTCGATGGCATGGTAAGGAAAGCCGGCCAGTTCAACAAAGCTTGCTGCGCCATTGGCCCTGCGTGTGAGGGTAATACCCAAAATATCGGCTGCCTTAATGGCATCTTCGCCAAAGGTCTCGTAAAAGTCGCCCACCCTGAACAACAAGACAGCATCTGGATGCTTCGCCTTGATGGAAAAGTACTGCTTCATCAGGGGGGTTTCCACATATTTGGTGGTGTTTCCCATCAGTTGCACAAATATAATCCTTAATCAAGGGGTTGTATGAAACAGTTCTGTACAGTTGTGATTTTTTTTCAACAACGCTGCTATCTTTTCTTGCCAATGGGCACCGTTAGCCCGAGAAACGGAAAGGCGAGAAACATATTGGAGTCGGGAATTACCGGTATAATCAGGCTATAATCGACACCAATGTTGCGAACAATGGTGCGTCCGCCAAAACTCAAAATTACGCCAATCTCACCTTGAGCCGTTATGATATAATTTTCGGTAACCAGGTAGCCTCTAGGACCGATTCTTTCCATGCCGCTTACATTGATAATAGGAACATCGAGCCACTCCCCCCCAGCGTAACCATAGGCCATTCCCAAGCTGAAATTGCGGTCGGTGCTGCCAAACGTAGAAGTTCCATACAGCAATCCAAAACCGGAGGAGTTCTCTCCAAGAATGGTGCCCAGAAAGGCACCCGCACCTATGTTTACTTTATCTTGAACCAGTGGCAACGAAAACTTAGGAACCAGCCAAATGGGAGAGGGTGTTCCGTCCAACAAAAACAAAGGCACCATTCCTGCTCCTATCGAAAAGTGGTCTGTCAACCCCACCGAAGCTTGATTGTAAAAGACCCAAATGTTCTGATAGTATGACTCACCTGCCTTTAGTCCGTAGCCATTGGGAGCCCAAAAATATCGGGTCGACTGTGGATTGGGTAGCCAGTATTCGTTGCCGGACTTCTGAGCCTTAACAAGCGGAATGCGGTTTTTGATGTCGTTCTTTTGAAGGAGCAGGGTGCCATATTGCTCCGTGTGCAATTGTAGGGTTTCTTCAAGCTCCTCCAATATTTGTCCGACAAAGGTATTGCCATTGTTCATTTCGATACGGATGAGCGAAGGCGGCTCCTGTGCCATAATTTGAGGCGTGGTGGCAAGAAGGATTAACAGCAGCAACAGTTTGATTTTCATAGTTTGTAGTTTAACAGTCGGCCATAGTAATTCAATCCCCAATAGAATTCGCTTTATCAAAGATAGGTCAATTTTGGATTGATGGAACCACCAATGTCTGCTATGGGGTAGGTTGTTGGGGGTGTGGCTTTTTGTTCGAAAAAACTTTATGAAGTGCCTCAACAATTTAACAACTTGTTGGTTTTAAGGTAAATTATCAATCAGCTGTTTATGAAAAAACTTTATGTCACGCTTTTGATGCTGCTTGTTGTTGCATCATCGTATGCCCAAACGCCACTTAGCGTGGGAGCCAAAGCACCACTTTTTGTTGCTCTTGCCGACAACGACCAACTCTGGAAGTTGGCAGATTATGTAGGCAAGAAAAACATCGTTATCTTCTTCTATCCTGCGGCCATGACTGGCGGATGTACCGCCCAGGCGTGCAGTTATCGGGATGAATTGGCCGGTATTGAAGCCCTCGATGCCATTGTTTTGGGCATCAGCGGTGACGATGTGGCTGCACTCAAGGTTTTTAAAAGGGCGCATCAGCTCAACTATTCGCTTTTGTCGGATTTTGATGGAGCTGTGGCTGCTCAATTTGGGGTGCCTACCCGCGATGGGGGCGTTCTTTCACGCATTGTCGACGAAACAGAGTTTCAGCTTACCCGTGGGGTAACTGCTTCGCGATGGACTTTCATCATTGGAAAGGATGGAAATATTCGGTACATCAACCAGCAGGTGGATGCCGCCAACGATTCAAAAGCGGTGTTGGATATCCTCTCTCAAAAGTAAACGATTAGGGCTTAAGAAACAGGAATTTGAGTGTCAAGGCTGTCGGGAACGACAGCCTTTTCTATGGAAGACGGGATTATAAGAATGGCCATACAATCCTCAAAGACCTATGGCTGTAGCTATGTTTGGACTTCGGCTATACGGCATTCCCGGCATCACTGTTTTTGCGTAGAATCGGTTTGCGGCGTGGAGCAGCATTTGAAATTTCGGTGGCATGACTTACCGGCAGGGCTTCCTGTTTTTGGCGCATGGGCGGTTTTCTCCCCGTTTTGTTGCGCATATGTTCGCGCGGGGTGGTTGGTCTGGTGCTGTATCCGGGCCCTTCTCCCAGTTCTGCTGGCAGGGGAATTTTATCGATGGTTCTGTCAATCAGCTTTTCAATGCGGTGCATCCGGAACATGTCCTGCTCATTGATGAGGGTTATGGCCTCACCGGTAGTTTCTGCTCTTGCAGTTCGTCCAACGCGGTGTACATAATCCTCGGCATCGCCAGGTGCATCGAAGTTGACAACCAGGTTGATGTCTTTTATGTCTATCCCCCGGCTTAATACATCGGTAGCTACCAGCACCCGTGTTTCGCGCGAGCGGAAACGCAACAGGATCTCCTCGCGTTCCTTCTGTTCTAAGTCTGATGAAATGCCCTCAACCTTGTATGCTTTAGACTTCAGACCGCGTACAATTTCATTCACCTTCTTTTTGGTTGAACTAAAGATCAGAATGCTGCGATATTCGGGCTTTTCGGCTATGATGCTGTTCACCAGCCTTATTTTTTGGGCTTCGTAAACCAGGTAAACTTTTTGGGCAACACCTTCTGCAGGTTTCGACAGTTCCAGGGCAATCTCTTTCGGCTGAGAGAGAATCTGTTTGGCGAACGACCGTATCTTAGAAGGCATGGTGGCACTGAACATAAGGGTTTGCCGCTTTTTGGGCAGAAAGGAGATGATCTTCATGATATCGTCGTAAAAACCGATATCAAGCATGCGGTCGGCTTCGTCGAGTACCAGGTATTCGATGGTATCGAACTTAACATAACCCTGGCTTAGATGTGAGATCAACTTTCCTGGGGTTGCCACGATGATGTCGGCTCCTTTGGTAAGTGCAACTTTCTGCTGACCCCAATCACTGCCGTCGCCACCTCCATAAATGGCAATGGACGCAATGTTGAGGGTATAGCCAAGCCCCTGAACTTGCTGGTCTATTTGAATGGCCAGCTCTCGGGTAGGCACTAAAATTAGAGTACTGGTGTCGCGCTGCTCTTTTTCGGCAATGAAATGAAGAATGGGTAGCAGGAAAGCGGCTGTTTTTCCGGTTCCTGTCTGGGCGCAAGCAATCAAATCGTTGCCTTCGAGAATATAGGGAATAGATTGTTCTTGAATGGGGGTGGCAGTTTCAAACCCCATATAGTACAAGGAGTCTAGTAGGTCGGGGGTTAAATCAAAATCGTCAAAACGCATTGGCTATAATTTCTTCTCTTTAATAAACGTCTGACATTAAGTCCAATTGAACATATAGGGGTAAAGTGGTCGTTGGTGTAGACATCAGACGGGCAAAGATACAGCTATTTAATGGATTGAACAAAAGTCGGCTTCCCCGAAGGCCGTCACACCGGTCGATAGCTCAGCCAGTGCTAAAGCAAAACTTAGCGAATGAATGCGCAACCATTGGCCCTACTAAATGGTGGTCGCGCCTCTTGCGGTAGGGCTTAATTGGTTTTGAATTTTGAACCCCCTCCGAAGCTCAAGATTTCTTGCGGTTGTCTTCGGTGAACTTTTTCCCTCGCGATGCAACCTCCTTGTAAATTTCATCGGCTTTCTCCTCCACCTTGTCGGCAAATGATTTGAGCTTCACCTTAAGGTCGCCCCTTTCGAGCTCCTCAACTTTCTCCTCCAGAAACCTTCCTGCTTTCTTTAGGGTTTTACTATTCTGAAGTTTGTCTGCTGCATCCTCCATGAAATCTTCTGTCTTGTCGGCCAGTGTCTTGACGCTTTCGATGAGGCTTTTGAGCGGATCGTTGCTTGCTTTTTGATTTTGGGTCATTGTTTTTAGTTTTTATGAATTTCAGGCCTAAAACGGTTTTGTTTTGCACTGCAAATTAGCAAAATATGGCAGCAGTTCTATGCTGTTTTTGGGTGCTTAATTGCTGGGATGCAGTTATTATGATGAGATTGATGTACAGCACACCCTCTTTATCCATTGGTTTAGCGGGTGAGTCCCGCAAATTGTTGCATAAACCCGTCGAGTGGCGTTCGGGCCGACGACAACACCACCCGATGTTGACGGTCGAGCAGCAGTGCCGAAGGGAAGGAGCGGATTTTGTATTGTTTGCCAATGCTTTGATGTTCGTGGTCGATGACAATGGTCCCCGGAATTTTATGCTCCTCCACAAAGGTCCGGTTGTCGGTCCGCTCGCCTTGTGTAAGCACAACAAAGAGATCCAAACGCTCACTTACGCTGGGATAAATTTCGGCAAGGTATTTAAGTTGCTCTCGGCCTACCGGTATGTCGAGGTCAACAAACAGAATGTATTGAAATGCTTTTCCGGGTGCCGTGGAACAAACTGGGTTGCCTGCGAGATCTGGAAGACAAATTTTTGGGGCCAGGGTACCGGTATGGAGAAACTGCAATTTTTGGACAACGGCCGACGCACTGGATCTAACCTGCAGATTGGGGTGTTGAATCAAATCGGGTTGCTGCAACATTTGCAGTACTGTGTTTTTCCCAAACTCACCCGAATAGAAAGCATCATGGAGCAGCTTAATGGTCACCATGTCGGCAAGTACACCGTGGGTGCCAGAATACCCTTCACTCCATGCACGAATTCCAGCCAGATTTCGTCGCTCCACCATGGTCTTGATTCGATCTCCACGGCTGGTTTTACTTTCCAGACTTAAGGTATTCGAAAAAATACGGTCGAGCAAATCGGCAAAGGCTGGCGAATTTCTGGCGGTAGCTGACAAGCTGGAAAATGGAGCCATAAGTTTTTCGCGACCGGAGCGGGTAAGGTCGGCCTCGAGGTTGGCCAACAACAAATCATGGTGCTGGCTGACCAATGGATGGTTGTTTTTCGCATGCTCGCCACTTAATTTTATGCGGATGGTATCGATAAACTGTTTCTGTTGCAGAACAAAAAGTTGGTTAAAAAAGCTATCGCTTAATTGGTAAAAACTGCGTTCAGAGCGGGCGAACGCAGCGGTTAGGTTATCTGGAGCGCTGCTTTCTGCATGAATCCAAAGTTCGATGGGTTGAAAATAGGGGTTTTTGCGCTCTTCAAAGCTGCGGACCTTCAGCGGAGGTAGCGATATTCGCGTAGTGGTTCCCGGAATAAGGAGCATCCATCCGCGGTAACTGTCGAAATCGGCATAGCAGAAAAGGGTGTCTGTTGCGCCAGTCTCTATTTGAATTCTACCCTGTGGACCAATGGTGAGCGCAAATGCCGCTACATCGGTCTTTGAAACCGGGTCTATCCGAGTTACAAATTGGATGGTGCGGCCTGCATAATCGGGTTCAAAACCCTCAAGGCGGGCTGCAGAAATGTTCGTTGCATAGAGCAACAACACTCCTGCTACGATCTTTTTAAGCAATTGAGCGGTCGAATTAACTGGCAAAATGTTTTCGTTTTTCAGTGCCATTTCTATGGTATTGTTTTGTAACGCTGAACCTGTTTGAGGTATTGTATGGCCTGCCTAAATTTCTGGTGTCAGCTCTGCAAAACCAGGTCCGTTGTTGAAAGGAAAAACAGCGCAGTGTTTGTAGAATGCTTTTGACCCCTATTGGGGTGTTTATTCTGAGCCCAGTTTGAACTCCTCCTTATCGAGGCTTTTCGGAATGAATCTGCTGGCGTCGCCACCGTGCATAATAATATCCCTGACGATGGTGGAATTAACTGGTGTGTGCTCAGGAATGGTCAATAGAAATACAGTTTCAATTCCCGGATGCATCTGTTTGTTCACTTGTGCGATGGCGCGTTCAAATTCAAAGTCGGCCGAAGTCCGCAATCCTCTGATGATGAAATTGGCACCTGCTTTACGACAATAATCCACCGTTAATCCTTCGTGAACATCGACAGAAATACGGGGATCATCTGCAAAAACGGTGTTGATCCACTTTATCCTTTTTTCGAGCGGGAAAAACGATTTCTTATTGGAGTTGTGTCCAATCATAATAATGATCTTGTCGAAAAGCAAGGTTGCTCTTCGTACAATCGATTCGTGCCCTACGGTAAACGGATCGAAGGAGCCGGGGAAAATGGCAATCTTTTCCATTTGTGTCGCTTTCTATCTTGACCGTATCAAAGGTAATATCTTTTGTAAGACTCTGCCCCGGAGCATAAAATTGAATATATTTTTGACACGCTTGTGCATTATTCGCACAGTTATTTAACAATGCTCGAAGCTGTTGGCACAGAAACAACAATCTGATTTTCGACCTTCCTAAAACCGTTAATAATACTAAATTTGCTGCCTAAAAGGAGTATATGCCACAAAAGTTGTCTGTAGTGATTCCGGTCTACAACGAAGAAAGGACCATCGAAAAAATTCTCGATAGGATTATCGCCGTAGAACTTATTGGCGGCATAACAAAGGAGATGGTAATCGTTAATGACGCTTCTACCGACAATAGCGAAAACATCATTAAGGCATATATCCGGCAACACTCCGACGCAACTATTAAGTTTTACAGCCAGCCTCTCAATATCGGAAAAGGGGCCGCCTTATCAAGGGGGATTGCGGAAGCCACGGGCGATTACATCATTATACAGGATGCTGACCTTGAATACGACCCTCGGGAGTACAACCTTCTGCTAAGGCCCATAATGGAAGGGATGGCAGATGTGGTTTATGGATCCCGGTTTATGGGAGGCAACCCGCACCGGATTCTGTTTTTCTGGCATTCCATTGGGAACAAATTCTTGACCTTTGTGTCGAACATGTTCACCAATTTGAACCTCACCGATATGGAAACCTGCTACAAGCTGTTTAAGGCACCCATTGTTCAGTCTTTGGATCTGAGAGAAAGACGGTTTGGTTTTGAGCCGGAAGTAACCGCCAAAATTGCCAGGGTTCCTGGTATTAGGATCTATGAAGTGGGAATTTCCTATTATGGAAGAACCTATGAGGAGGGAAAAAAGATCAATTGGCGAGATGGATTTAGGGCTTTGTGGTGCATCTTGAAATACAATATCGTTGACTGATTTTCGAAAAATAGTATCCCCGTTCCGTGAACGGAACCTGATTCTGCTTTTGTTGGGCTTCGTTGCGGCCCTACAAACAATTTTGATACTGGCAGGGGAGGGGGCATACGGCGGAGCCGACAACATCGGTCACTTCCGCATTGCACGCTATGCCTTTCTGCATCCCGAACTCTTTTTCGATCATTGGGGGAAACCTGTTTTTACCCTGCTTTTCGCGCCTGTGGCCCAGCTTGGATTTGTTGCAACGCAATTGCTAAATGTTTTGCTGGGAATTCTATCGCTTTGGCTGGTGAGCGATTTGCTTAAGCAGTTTTCGGTAACCCACCGCTGGCCGGTGGTCCTCTTCGGAGCATTTGCACCCATGAATTTTATGCTTATGCAGAGCTGCCTGACAGAGGTTTTAATGGGCCTATTTCTGGTTGCTGCCATTTGGCTTATTTTTAAATCCAGGCTTGAACCTGCCGCCATTCTGCTCTCCTTCCTCCCTTTTGTTAGAACCGAGAGCATTGTGGTGTTGCCGCTGTTTGTGCTCTACTTTGCATTTCACCGGAGGTTTTTCCCTGTTCTACTCCTAGTAACAGGCTCGTTGCTTTATTCGGTTGCAGGATATTTTGTATACAACGATGTGCTATGGATTTTCAGAAAAATGCCCTACTCACTTGGCGACAGCATATATGGTAGCGGAGAGGTGCTTCATTTTGTCAAAAATCTACCACTGATTGTAGGCGTGCCTTTTCTGGTGCTGCTCATTGTAGGCATATTGGATTGGGGGTTTAAGGTGGGGAAATCAATTAAACCTGTCGATTCAAAGCTTTGGTTTTTTGTGCTGGTTAATGGCTCCTGGGGGCTCTATTTTGCTGCGCACTCGTACGTTTGGTGGCAAGGTACCGGAGGTTCGCTTGGACTGATAAGGGTTATAGCTGCGGTGATACCCCTCATGGCGGTTCCTGCGGTGCTTGGTTTCAACCGGGTAGCAGACTGGTTTAAACCCGCCTGGGTAGGTATGGCCATCCTGACTGTTTTAACTGCCTGGCAGCTTTGGCTTCCAATACAACAGCATCCCCTTCCTTTTAAATGGGAGCGCCCGCAGCAACTAATGCAGGAGGCTGCTAACTATCTCCGCACAGCCAAACCTGCAAAGATCTTCTACTTCGATCCCTTTTTACTCCATTTTATGGGAATAGACCCCTTTAATCCCAGCTTGAACAACTGGGGAGCAGGGGATAGATTGACCCCATCGAACGCTATGGCCTTCGGGGATATCCTCGTATGGGATGCGCACTTTGGGCCCAATGAGGGCGGTGTTGCCCTCAGCAATGCAATGGAGGATCCTTTGCTGCAACTTGAACGAACCTTCATCCCGGCCGAAAATTTTAAGGTACTCGGGGGTTACGACTATGGAATCTATATCTTTAAGAAAGTCCCGGACAAGACCATAACCGAACCCACTGCTGTTGTGGAGCGGGAGCTCGATTTTACCCGTGCAGGAGGGAGTCCCAATACCTGGGGGGAGGGAAAGCCTCTGCTTAAAATGGATAATACAATCGAATTTAGTCCTTCGATTAAGGTTGCGCTCAGTGAGATAAAGGCCGAAAACTTTATCGAACTGACGGCTTCGGTAGGTTACTATCCCGAAGAGCAGCTGCAACCTGATGCGGTACTTTTGATATTGACGGTTGAGCAGGGAACTCGGTCTATTGCTTACAATAAGGCCGATATGGTTGTTAGTTCGGCTGGCGATGGGAGGCAAAGCGTGGAAATGGTACTTCGTTTGGCTCCGGAATACCCCGAAGGAACGATGCTGAATCTTTATGTCTGGAACAAAGACAGAAAAAAGTTATGGTTAGAAAACATTCAACTTTCGGCAATTGGCCACTGACTATAAGTCGTATCGGGTCGAAGTTGGCATGGTTCATCATTGCCCTTGTTCTCATTGGGTTTACCTCCAATCTTGCCCCTTGGAAGCGAAAAAAAATTATTGACCAGGATATTACCTACTATTATGGGTATCTCCCTGCTACTTTCATCTACAACGACTGGAGTTTCTTTTTCCCGGATGAGCCCGGGTTTACCGGACATGTTTGGAGCATAGGCCTGCCAAACGGCAACAGAACACAGAAAATGACCATGGGGGTTGCCTACCTATACGCCCCTTTCTTTGGTCTGGCCCATGCTTATACCCTACTAACGGGTGGCGTCGCCAACGGGTATTCTCCAAATTACCACATGGCTCTTGTATGGGCCGGACTGTTCTATTTTCTGCTGGGAATATGGCTGCTCAGAAGGATATTGAACCAGTTTTTCCCCGATCACATTACCGCCATTGTCCTGGTGCTTTTTAGCTTTGGCACCAATCTTTTCAACTATGCCACGTGGGATGCTCCCTTGTCGCATGGTTTCAGTTTTTTCCTATTTGCCTTGGCACTTTTGGTCTTTCTTGCATGGATGGACCATCCAAAGTTCTGGGCTTCAATCATACTTGGAATCACCGCAGGATTGATTGTACTCATTCGTCCAACGAACATCGTCTTTCTGCTTTTTCTGGCAATGCTTTTTCTTTTTCAAAAAAGGAACCTTAAAGAAGCCTTACTGCATCTTATCCAGCTGCGTTGGCATTGGCTCCTGCTGATAGGCGGTGCGCTGGTGGTGTGGATACCCCAAATGGCCTACTGGAAAATTAACTCGGGCTACTGGATGTTCTATTCCTATCTGGGAGAACCGTTCTTTTTCGACAAGCCACAGATTATCAATGGCCTCTTCTCGTACCGCAAGGGCTGGTTAATATATACACCGCTTATGACCTTTGCCCTGATAGGAATTTTCATGCTGCGGAAAAATCTTAAGCATTGGTTCTATCCGGTGCTTGTTTCTACTGTTCTGAACATCTATATCATTTTCTGCTGGTGGTGTTGGTGGTACGGTGGATGTTTTGGGGCACGCGCTCTGGTGGAGTTTTATGTGGTGCTTAGCATACCGTTCGGGGCATTTGTAGTTTGGATTTCGGAAAGGAAAATCCCTGTGCGCCTGATGGCCTTGTTTTTGGCCGGGTTTCTCATTTGGCTGAATCTTTTCCAGAGCAGACAATACCGCAGTACGCTTTTGCATTGGGATAGCATGTCGAAGGCTGCCTATTGGGCCATTTGGGGGACGCAATCGTGGCCAGAAAATTACCCCGAACTGTTAATCCCTACCGATGCCGAAAAGGCAAAACGAGGGGAGAAGGAGTATCCCTAACCCTTTGGAAATGCATCCAAATAAATTGGTATCATGAATTGGATAAAATCAGGCCTTACGCATATTTACAGGTGGTTACATCCCCGTTTTCAGCATCTTTTTCTGGAATACAAGGTGACATTCAGGCCTCGGTATGGGCATGGAAAACCTCCTCACGAAGCATTGTATGCCTTGGTAGATGCCAGCCGAAACCGGTATGCCGGACTGCTCGAAGCGTCGCTGAAATATATTGATTTCATTGCAACCATCAAAGATGCGAGGCTTGGTGCAGACGGACCTGACCCTGTATGGAACAGTGGCTATTTGCCAGGTCTCGATGTTATTGGGATCTACACTATGCTGGCCGAGTTGAAGCCTGAGATATACTTCGAAGTTGGTTCTGGGAATTCGACCAAGGTGGCCTTTAAAGCTATAACGGAGCAAAAATTGGGAACCAAGATCATCTCTGTTGATCCGGCACCTAGGGCAGAGATCGATCAAATTGCAGATACCATCATTCGGCAACCTTTTGAAGAAACCAACCTGCTGGATCTTTTTCAGCTCAAAGAGAACGATGTTCTTTTTATCGATAATTCCCACCGTATTTTGCCCAACTCCGATTCGATGGTGTTTTTTCTCGAGGTTCTGCCAAAACTTGCCAAAGGGGTGGTAGTTCAAATTCACGATATCTATTTACCCTACGACTATCCGCAGTTTATGTGCGATCGGTTTTATTCAGAGCAATACGGATTGGCCATATGGTTGTTGTCCAATCCGGAGCGGTTTGAAATTTTGTTGCCGAATTATTTTATTTCCGAAGATCCCGAGTTGTCGAATATGGTCTTACCTTTCTGGCAGCAACCGGGGCTTGACAAGGTAGAACGCCACGGGGGATCGTTTTGGTTCAAAATCCGTTAAAGTGCTTTGGCATGAGAAAAAATTGGTGGAACAAGGACCGACTTGGCAGCATGCTGTTTCTTCTTGCATTCCTCGGTTTGTCATGGTGGTTCAACTATCCAGAAACTTTTGCTGAGCCACCACAGTCGGTGCATACTTGGCGGCAGACCAACTCCCTTTCCATAACCCAGATGTACTTTCAGTACAATGTTCCCTTCTTTCACCCCGAAATACACAATCAGATCAGCGCCCAGGGGCTCAGCGGCAACTCGGCCGGGGAATTCCCTATCATCTATTATCTAACGGCACAATCGTTTACTGATTATTTTGTGGGTGCTTACCGAAACGTATGGGTGTACGACCTCAGGCCCTATCTATTGAAATAGCGAATCGACAAACGCTTTACGGTCGAATAGCTGTAAGTCGCTCATTTTCTCTCCTATCCCGATGTATTTAACCGGAATTTTAAACTGTTCTGAGATTCCAATCACCACACCTCCTTTGGCCGTTCCATCGAGTTTTGTAATGGCCAGCGCTGTAACATCGGTTGCGAGGGTAAACTGTTTAGCCTGTTCAAATGCATTCTGTCCGGTCGATCCGTCGAGAATCAGCAGTACTTCGTGCGGTGCATCGGGTATAACCTTCTGCATAACCTTTTTGATTTTGCTCAGCTCGTTCATGAGGTTGATCTTATTGTGCAACCTGCCCGCAGTATCGATAATGACCACCTCTGCACCCGATGCTTTTGCTGAAGCAACGGTATCGTAGGCCACCGATGCCGGATCGGCTCCCATTTTTTGCTTAATGAGGGGCACTTGCACGCGGTCGGCCCAAATTTGAAGCTGATCTATGGCCGCTGCCCTAAAGGTATCTGCCGCGCCCAATACCACGGTTTTTCCTGATTGACGGAAATTGTAGGCCAACTTACCTATGGTGGTAGTCTTGCCAACTCCGTTTACCCCTACCACCATAATTACATAGGGGTCGTTCGATGGAGGGAGTTCAAAACCCGAAGGGTCGGCAGCATTGCTCTCCTCGAGCAATCCCACAATCTCTTCGCGCAACACTTTGTTGAGTTCAGAAGTTCCAAGATATTTTTCGTTCGATACCCTAGTTTCTATGCGTTCGATGATGCGCAACGTTGTCTCTACGCCAACATCGCTGGTAATGAGAATCTCTTCTAGATTATCGAGTACTTCGTCGTCGACTTTTGACTTGCCAACAATGGCCCGACTCAACTTGGTAAACACGCTTTCGCGGGTCTTCTCCAAACCCTTCTCCAGGTCGGCTTTCTTCTCTTTACTCAAAAATCCAAAAATCCCCATCGCAATAAATTTAAACAGCCGAAGGTATAAAAAACGACACAATCGGATGAACCGAGGTAGAAACAAAAAGAGCTCTTGCCTCAAGGCAAAAGCTCCTTCTGGCAAATTAAAGATTGCCTATTTTTTATTGAAATAGCCGGTTACCTCTTCGTTGGGAACAATCTCTTCTTTAAAGGTGTAAGAACCGGTTTTTTCCGATTTCACCATCCTAACTACTTTAGCGTAGCCTTTTCCTGACCCTTTCTGCAGGGTAGCAACTGTTTTCTTTGCCATAACTCAGAACTATTTAATTTCTTTATGTACGGTTACCTTTTTCAGTATCGGATTGTATTTCTTCAACTCCAGGCGTTCGGTGGTATTTTTCCGATTTTTCATTGTAATGTAGCGAGAAGTGCCGGGCATGCCACTCTCTTTGTGTTCGGTACATTCCATGATTACCTGAACCCTATTTCCTTTTGCTTTCTTGGCCATCGCTTTGTAGGTTAAATATTAGCAATTAATCCGTTTTCCTGTGCCTTCTGAAGTGCATTCTTAATACCCATCTTATTGATGGTGCGCAAGCCTGCAGCCGAAACGGTGAGTTTTACCCAGCGGTCTTCGTGCGGCAAATAAAATTTTTTATCGAACAGGTTAACGTCGAATTTTCTCTTTGTACGTCTCTTAGAGTGCGATACATTGTTGCCTATCATCGCTCTTTTTCCGGTTATTTGACAAATTCTCGACATTGGTGCTATCTCTTTAATTCTTAATTACCCCGCTTCCAAAACGGAACGCAAAATAAATACTTTTTTACGGAACAATCAAGCTTGGCTGAAACTATTTTGCCAATAATTCAATTATTTAGCATACTACCACAC
>CAYGIQ010000055.1:0-15941 GCA_964349885.1 uncultured Prolixibacteraceae bacterium
CACAAATATAGAGGATAAAAGCAGTCGGTAAGAATATTTATCCATTAATGATATTTTAGCAAACATCTCTGCAATCATCTCGTAAAGAGTTACAGGTTTTGGTTTAAAAATCAATAATTGTGCAGTGGAAATTGGAGAAATACCGCACAAACACCCAGAATAGTGAGATTCAAATCATTCAGTAGATAGATAATGAGTATTTAATATGAGAATAAGCTATGTCCATTTCTCAAAGAAGTATAGCATTCAGCTTTTATATTTCCTTGCTTAAACCTGCCGACATCCTTTTGCACAGTGCCATATATTGGTAAGCTCCGGGGTTAAAGGCGAACGGTTAAAAGGGGTAAAAGTATGAAAAGTGAGATTGATAAAAGGTTTCACGGGCAACCGGCCTGCTTTACCGGGCATACTGCTTGTTAATGATAAGGAAACAAGCCAGCGGCTGAAACCTATACTGTCATTCAACTGTGTCACCAAAGCGCCTTCTGAAATGCTTATTTGCCGCGACCAGAAACCGTTGGGAAAAAGGGTAAACCTGTCGGGGTGCGTTCCCTGAAAGAAATAGAGTTCGCGGCCACTCCTTCCGTCGGGGGAGAATGAGTAAAATGGAACTTCAGGATCCTCTTTCAGCATTGATCCTGCAAACAGTCTGATGTCCAGTCCCTTGTCTCGACCAAAATAGCTTAGTCTGTAATTGATTTCAACCCAGGGTTTTTGATATGATTTGCCAAATTCAAAATTCATAAGCAATGAAAATGGATTTAGATTACTGTTTCTCTCCAGCCGATACCCTATCTGGAAATGGGACCCAAGCTTTCCCTTTTCCTCCCGAACGATCTCGTGAAGGCCAGTGGCAGCTGTATAGTTTCCAAACACTTTTTGACTAAGGGGGGAGTTCGAATTTCGGTTTCTCAAATGCAAATCAATGCCTGATTTTACCGTTTGGTAATTTTGATTGCCCGGTGCGCCGAACTGTGCACCTTCAAGGGATATTCCTGCTAGCCTGATGAATGAATTGTATGGAGCCATGGTGTAAACAATTCTGCCAAATCCTGCTAGGTCTTTATTGCCGAATGCATAAAACGGCATCAGAAAATATTCTAAAGGTTTGGGTATTATGAACCCGTTGTGAAGCGCAATACCAGCCATAAATCCATTCTCCCGTGTCCAGTTCACTGCCGGTATATACATCAATGTGTGCCTTTCGGGATCATCAATTGTAAGCAGCAGTTGGGTCTTAATGGGATTGGCTCGGGGGCAGAACCCGGCACTTTCGATATGGTTGTTCATCCTAAAGATTTCAGGCATTAAATGCCCGGGATCGATTTTTAAGGCAGTGAAATCACCTTCGGGGAGTTCAATCCATTTTCGACCCTCAAAGCCATCTACCCATTTTTCGAAAATGATGGAATCGCTGGCATAACCGGCGATTATTAAGGGCGATGAGAGTTCCGCACTGTTTTTAATGAGCAGTTGCCGATTTTTTACTCGAACCATGGAGTAATCAAGGCGTTTGGTCGTTCCCATTAGGTCATCAAAGAACCAGGATAAATCTTTGTTGGTGAGGTTTTCAATTTCAGTTCTCAAATCATTGGGTTGGGGATGCCTGAAAGTCCAGTTGTGGTAATATTCGCGCATGCCCGCATCAAAAAGCGAATCGCCAAGGTAAGACCTCAAATAGTTAAAGGCTATGGCAGCTTTATTGTATAGAACCAGACCATAGTTTAAGTCGCTGTAATCCGTCGCAGCCAGATTTATGGGCTGATCGAGGTTCCTACGGGCCAGTGCCAGCCATTCCAACTCCTGCATCCGCTCTACAGGCAATTGGTCGATGCTTAAAAAGCGGGCCAGTTTCCAATTTTTAAAATAGACCTGCCAAAGCTTTTTCAGAGGATATTTTTCCTTTATATACAGGGCAGTGTATGCACTGGTTATGCCTTCATCCATAAACGGATATTTCCGCTCATTGGATGCCAGTGCCCCATAAAACCAGTTGTGAAGAATTTCGTGCGTAAGCACTTCGTCTAGTGAATAAGCATCTTCTACAAGTCCAATTACCGTTATACCCGGGTATTCCATTCCGTAGCCTGCACTCAGTGCGCTTTGAACAGCTGTAAACCCATCGTAGGGGTATTCTCCAATAGTTGCTGAAGCCCATATAATGGCATCATTCACATATTGTAGTGCATCTTTCCAGAGATTCGATTGCCTGTTGGTGAACATCACACAGGTAGTAACCTCTCTGCCCGACCCCGGAAGTATTACCTTCCCCATCATGACGTTAAACCGCTTATCGGCAAACCAGGCAAAATCATGTACGTTTTCGGCAATATATTGAAGCGTTTTTGTCTGAACCGATGAAACAGGGAACGACGGATCTACAAGGTGAGGGGAATTTAACCATGAGCTATCGGCAGAGAGCTGTTGCAGCATTTCAATTTCGGAAATGTTCTGGAGACTTCCCGTTGCTCCCAAAATGTAATTTTCAGGGAGTGTAATACTGACTTCAAAACGACCAAATTCTGAATAAAATTCACCTTGATCGAGATAGGACATAGGATGCCAGCCATCCCGGTCGTATACTGCTGGTTTGGGGTACCACTGCGATATCTGATAAGACTCCCCTATATGCCCTAACCTGGATGTTACCCCCTTGGGAATTTTAACACGAAAGGGAGTAGTAATCAGAATTGTGTCGCCAGCTTTTAGTGGCTCATTCAGTTCAATCCGGCAAACATCTGGCTGTGCGGGTAAAGTATTCCAGCGTGCTTTAAGTCCGTTA
The DNA here is from genome assembly GCA_964349885.1 of uncultured Prolixibacteraceae bacterium. Lineage (GTDB taxonomy): Bacteria > Bacteroidota > Bacteroidia > Bacteroidales > Prolixibacteraceae > UBA1413. Next base: position 2,783 of record CAYGIQ010000055.1, read on the forward strand.
ATGTTAAAATCGAGTGAATCAATATATCCGCGTAACTCCAAATCATTGAATAGTGCTGATTTACCGTTCACTCGGAACAGCTGTTGGGCCAATGGGGTATTGTTATCAGAGTAGGCATTTGGCCACAAATGAAAATAGATAAAACTTAGGGTGTCGGGCGAATGGTTGATGTATTCGATGGTTTCGAATGCATTTAATTCATGGAGTTTGTCGTTGAGCGAAACATGGATTTTGTAATTGACCTCCTGCTGAAAATAGTCCTGAGACAAAATTTTCGAGAATGGCACCACAACCATCAAACAAACAAGCAATAACCTCCTAAAGAGAAGGTTCATCGGAGCTGCTATCAAAACGTTTACAGATGAACGGATTCCTGCCATGTTTTTTCAATTTCGAAAGCTTGGACATACACATTTATATGCCCCTATAATATTATTGTCAGCCTATGCTATCCGGCAACATTTTGCTGTGGATACTCGACTGGTCATGGAGGTTCGATGTTTGAATGGTATACAATAGGCTTACCCACTATAAAAGAAAAAAATGAGGTTAACGCACGAGTAAATCAATGGTCATTGAACGTGCTGGTTGTCAGCAAGATCGAATCCCATTGCCTCCTGGTTCGCCTCAAGTTTTTTGGTGTGTTCTGATCAAATCAACAACAGAACCAAAATGATAATCAATAGAAGCGTAGCGCCCCCAATGTAGATTGTTCCGTTTGCTTTTTTTACATTTTCCTTCATTACATTCAGCTCACTCTTCAATTCACTTTTTTCTGTGGCCGTAAGCTCACGCTTGTCCATTTTGCGGATCTCTTCCACACGCTTTGTAATCCGGTCAACTTCTTCATCAGAAAGTTTGTTTTCAGCTTCTACGCTAACGGCCGACTTTACCGCTTTCGAATCTCTATCCGATTTACTTGCAAATGCCGTCGCAGCGCTCAAAGAGAAAATGGCAACAATTGCGAAAAAGATAATTCTTCTCATTTTGTGATTTTTAGTGTTAAGATCCCCAAAGGTACTTGAGGCAATCACCTTGCACGTTACATAATTCAGTTTATGTGTTACATTATTCCCACATGAATAGGAACAATAAACAGCTCCGATGGCTAAAAAATGATAGGTCTGAAACCGGAAAGGGTTTAAGCAACAGTTCAACCCTTTTTCTTTTAACCATTCCGACATCAGGTCGGCTATTTCGAGGTTGTTCATTGTCTGCAGCGGTAGGTTTTTTGAGAAATCTAAGGCTATCTCATAAAATCTGACTAATTTTCAACCCACTTTGTGCAAACAGTTTTGAATGTTTCGCAGATAACTGTATAACAAAACAAGGAATCGTTATGGATAGAATTAAAAACACCTTTATGCTGCTTTTAGCTCTGCTTTTATTGCAGGGCAATGCTTCGGCTCAACAGGCCGGCGATGGTTCAGAAGTAATTGGCCGTTGGAACCTTACAGTGGTGATTGGCGACAAAGAGCTTACAGAGCTCGGACTGTTCAGGCACGGATTGATGTCAAGCGATGGATTTCCGGGTTGGTTGGAAGTGAAAAAATCGGGATTTTCTACTCTGATAGGATACTATGTGGGCTACGAAGGCAGTGCCCGACCCATTTCGGAGGTACACTATTCGAAAGAGGATAAAAAATACCACTTTACCATTCCTCCCCAATGGATGGATGTAGACGATATCTACTTTGAGTTTACCCTGAACAATGATCAACTGAGTGGTTTCAAAGTACTGAAAGGACAAAAATTGGCATGGAGCGGTGTTCGGGCTCCCGATCTGATCCGCGAACAACCTCCCGTTTGGGGAAATCCTAAAAACCTACTCGACACCAATCTTTCGCGCTGGATTGTTCCCGCCAACAACAAATTTCGAATGATCGACGGAGTGCTGGTAAACGAAGCGGTAGGCGGCAATCTGGTCACTGCCGAGAAGTTCGACGATTTTAAACTGAGTGTCGAATTCCGTTATCCCCAAGGCAGCAACAGCGGAATCTATCTGAGAGGTCGCTATGAAGTGCAAATTGAAGACAGCGCTCCCGATGTGTTGAGCAGTATGTCTATTGGTGGAGTATATGGATTCATTGAACCTGCTTTTAAAGCCGCCAAAAAGGCGGGCGAGTGGCAATCGTTCGAAATTACCCTGGTAGGCCGTCACGTTACGCTGGTACACAATGGTATTGAGGTTATCTCCAATCGTCCGATACCCGGCATAACCGGTGGTTCGCTCGATAGCAACGAAGCACTGCCCGGTCCCATTATGATTCAGGGTGACCACGGACCGGTTGAGTTTCGCAAGTTTGTAATTACTCCGGCTCAGTAATTCGACGAGGTTTTACCTCAACAGGTTAGGGTAACGAGGTTACCCTCGATGGTTACCGACGAAAACCCAAAACGTTCGCAGATGTACAAGAAGGTAGCCTCCTGGTAGAAAAATACGTGGGTATTGTCGTTTTTGTAGTACCATTTGGAGAAATCGATCCCAGGTCGATAAATGCTGGTCATGCAAAAAAGTTTGCCCTCATGGTTGAGCAGATTTTTAAGGGTCTTGAATTCCCTGTCAGGATAATGGAAGTGTTCAACTACCTCGCTACAGACAATGTAGTCGTATGTGCTGTCAAGCAGTTCCTGATGCGGGAAAAAAAACGGATCGTATGCCACAATTTGGTATTGTTGGTCGGTGAGCAGTTTACAAATAACCGGACCAGGACCAGCACCAAAATCGAGTCCACGGTGCAACGGGGTAAACTGATCGAGAATGGTGTTCACTATGGGGGCTGCAAATTGCTGATATCGTGGATCGTTCACATCGTTGTTGTGGGTACAATAGCGTGCTTTCTCTTCCTCTCTTCCCGGCAAACGGTTGCGCTCAACCGAAATGCCTTTGCATTCGGAGCATTCAAAATAGGTTCTCGCTTTCTCCTTGTAGAATAAAAACGAGGGGTATCCGCATAGCGGACAGGTGCCAGTTTGCATAATGGTATTATTTCTTACCCCTATTAAACAATGGGAGGTTGATAAGCATGCATAACAACGGCCACAAAAATAGGTAAGTGATCTTATAAAAGCACAGAAAATGGTATAAGATTTGGCAATGTGGGTTAAAGCTTCACGTGGCGGGTACGACCAAAGGACGCGAACCAGGTGTCTTTTTGCGACATCGATCTTAGCATCTTCGTCAATCATTCCATCCATTGTCTATCTTAGGTATGCATGGACCCAACAGTTGGGCCTTTACCTGCCACTGCTAACGTTTGTAGTCAGCCCAACAATCTGCTTCTGAAGGGTATCCCAAAATCGGGTTGACTACCCTTCGCTGTACCAGATTATTTTTTGCGAGGCACGCATAACAATCGCCAGTATAAGGAAAAGTCCGGCACTGCCCACCAGCAGAGCAAATTCCTGCAATTGCAAAATAACAAACAGAAAGAGATAGAGCCCTCCCTGAAGCAACGCTATCCCGCCAAGGGTGCGCTTGTTGCTTACAATCGAAGCCGTGTACCAGGTTATGAGCGCGGTAATCAGTGCCGCCGAAATGCCATAGGCTACATTAAAGCCAATCTGCTCGCCCAGCGATGTTAGTAGGGCATAGAATAGCAGCAGCGCCATGGCTACCAAGGTGTACTGGAAAGGGTGGATACGGGTTTTGCTCTTCAACTCGATAAACAGAAAGACGATGAAGTTGAGGGCTATAAAGAGGATTGCATATTTGGCCGAGCGCATCGATTTGAGGTAGTGATCAACCGGTATCAACAATCCAACCCCCACCACAGCCTCGCTGGTGCTGAATTTGCTGTCGGCCCACTGTTGCGGAAAATTGCGGTTAAGGTGTGTAACCTTCCACTCGGCCGAAAAACCCTCGGCCGAAACATCCCGCTGGTCTGGAAGGTATCCGCCCGTAAAAGTAGGTTCGCTCCAGGTGGATTGCATTTTTACCTCCGAGGTTTTTCCAATGACTTCGATCGATAAATTTTCGGAGCCTTTCAAAATTAGCTCAAAGTCGAACTGCATGGGAAGTGTGGGGTCAACCGCAGTTGAGGCAAAGGTGAGTCCCGATGCAAAAAGGTCGTTGTCGGCCACCCCCGGGTCAGCCACAAGGGGCTGCTGATTGAGGGTAAGCACCGGGAGGTTTTTAATGCCCCGCATATCGGTAATTCCCACGGTAAAATAGGCCGACTGCCATTGATAGATGGCGTTTGCCTGTTCCAACCGAGCAACCTCAGGTACGGCAAAATTCCCCGATATCTTTAGGCTCCCCTCGTACACCATAACGGTGTAGATGCTCCGTTTTCTTTTTTCGGGCAAGAGATCCCCATCTACTTTCAGGGTTTCGGGTAAAAAATGGGCAATGCCATGCCGCACAGCAGACGGCAAATTCCCATCGGCCTGTTCGTAAATGGTATAGGGAACATTCAGTACCGGTCCGGATACCACCTGCTCGCCTCCCCACTGTGCATACAACTCGGTTTTTACCCGCTCGCTCTGAGCAATTCGCTCCCCTATGATCTCCTGAATCAGGACCGAGGGGATGAGCAATATTAGGGCAAGCCCCATTATTACAATCATTTTTACACTGTAACTGTTCACGAATTGCTGAATTCCTTTGGTTTCCATTTTGTAATATTTAAAGTACTTTGAATAACAAAGTGTTGGTGTAAAAAAATTTAGGGTTGTTTAATAAGTTGCTCCAAGGCAGCCAGGTGCAATCCGAACAGCGTTTTCCCATGCTCGGTGGCGCTGTAGCTCGTGCTGGGTTTCCTGCCTATGAACTGCTTGGTAACCGAGATAACCTCCTGTTGCTCAAGTCCGCGCAGGTGGCTCGCCAGATTGCCATCGGTTAGGTTAAGCAGCTCTTTTAGGGTATTGAAATCGAGTACATCGTTCACCATAAGTGCCGACATAATGCCCAGCCTAATTCGGCTTTCGAATACTTTCTGAAGATTTTCAATCGGATTTTTCATCCGGCAGGTATTTGTTTTTATGTGGTAATCTGCTTGTGGGTCAAACCCTCTCAGATTTGTGTTCTATTCGATGTTGATTTGTGCCGCCATTTCAACCGGGAGGTCCCGCATCAATTCTACTTCTTAGTGCCCACAACATTCGCAGGGCGTTCATGCCTGAAATACATCACCGCACCATATACCATGTGCATGACTCCAAAGCCAAGCGCCCATAACAGTAAGCCCTGGTTGGTGAACCAGAAAGCCAGCAAACCAAGAGCAATTTGTGTAAGTCCAAGATAATGTATCTCTCCAAAGGTGAATTTGCCTGCGTTAACCAGCGCCAGTCCGTAAAAAATGAGCATTGCCGGAACGACCAGCTCTGGCTGTTTCCTGAAAATAAGCAGTAAAATGACCAGACCACCTGTGGCCAGGGGTATTGTTAAGTGCTGTAAAACCCTTTTGGTGGTGGGGTTCCAGAAGGGGAGTCCCGCTTTTTTCGATTTGCGGTACGAAAATAGAGCCGCCCCCGAAAATGCCAGAATCAATACCAAAAACGCATCGGCCGCCAGCAATGGCGCTGCAGAACCATACCGCATGTCTGAAAGGAATTCGCCATAGGATTGATCCCTTAAGATGAAGAGCCAGGCAATGGCCGCTCCTATTAGTGCAATAATGCCTGCCAATACACCCGACAGGCCACTTAGCGACAAAAATTTCGACGAGCGCTCCATGATGCTGCGGATGGTTTGCAAATCGTCGCCGGGATGGGTTGAGTTCATATTGCGGTGCGTTATGTATGCGGTTTTAAACAGGTTTAATGCTTTTTGAGCAATGGATCCGGAGGGAAGGTGAAGATTGGGTCTAATAAATGAAATTGCAACCAACACGCCTTACCCAAATCCGAGGGAAGCAAGGTGCGTGCATCGAGAAATATTGCCTGCATTAACCTCCCTCCCATAGTATTTAAAAGAACATTCAAACAATGATTGAGCGAAGTACTTTGAAATGCAAAGTTAAATGTTTAATTCAGAACTGCAAGCATTGCCCCAAAAAATTAAATATTTTTTTTGCGATCTCTTAAAATTTCCAGAAGCTGGGAGAGAAAAGTACCAGCACTGTAAACAGCTCTAACCTTCCCAATAGCATCAGAAAGGAGAGAAACCATTTACCTGCCGACGGTATGTGCAAAAAGGTTGCATCTGGGCCAACACTTCCCAATCCGGGACCAATGTTGCCCAAACTGGTGGCCACCGCTCCCATAGCGCTGTCGAGATCGGGGATAAAGAGGGTCATGAAGATGGTACTGATAAAGAAAATTATCAGGTAGAACATGAAGAACGCCAGAACATTGGTAATCATCCGGGGTTCAACCGAATGGCGGTTAAACCTGATGGGGATCACTGCATGTGGGTGAATCAGCCTTTTGAGTTCGTAATAACCATTCTTGAGCAGCAAAACTATGCGCATAATTTTTATGCCTCCCCCTGTACTGCCAGCAGAGCCTCCAAAGAAAAAGAGACTGAAGAGCAGAAGCACCAGTACCGGAGGCCACAACAGATAATCGGTGGTGGCAAAACCGGTGGTGGTAAGTATCGATACAACCTGAAAGAGTGCTTCGCGAAATGCCTGTTCGCTTCCTCGGTCCATGGTGAGCATAATGCCGGCAAAAATCACAAGGGTGAATGAGACAATAATGGTAAGGTAGAAACGGAACTCTTCGTCGAACAGAAGTTTGCTAAAGCGACCTTTCAGCACCATAAAGGTCAGCGAAAAGTTGGTTCCGGCTATAATCATGAACAGAATGATGACATATTGAACGTAGGCTGAATCATAGTGTGCGATGCTGGCCTGTTTGGTCGAGAAGCCCCCGGTAGCCATAGTGGTTAGGGAGTGGGCCATGCTGTCGAACCATGTAAGACCACCCAGCCTGAGCAGAAGCGTTTCAACAATGGTGAACATGAGATATAGCAGCCATAGGTTGCGGGCGGTATGGTGTAGCTTCGGACTGATTTTGTCGGGCGTTGGCCCTGGCATTTCAGCGGCAAAAAGCTGCATTCCCCCAATTCCGAAGATGGGCATAAACGATAGGGTAAGTACAATAATACCCATGCCACCCAGCCATTGGGTTAAACTGCGCCAAAAAAGGATTCCATGCGGCAACTCCTCGATGTTCTCCAAAATCGACGATCCTGTGGTGGTAAAGCCCGATATGGTTTCGAAGAAGGCGTTGGTAAAATTGGGAATGGCACCGCTCAGGACGTAGGGGAGGGTGCCAAAAAAAGAGAAAACCACCCAAACAAGGGTTACAATGATGAACCCTTCCCGTTTCGTTATCTGTTTAACTGCCTGCTGCGTAGAGAGCAAGCCGGCAGCTCCTGGAATAAAACAGATGAGCGACGACAATAAAAAAGCCGTTGCATCGGGTCCTTTGTAGATGAGGGCTACCACCAGCGAGAGGAGCATTGCCAATCCCTCCACCACCAGCAGTAATCCCAATACCCGTATAATGATCCTAACGTTCATTTCGAATTTTTCGCGGGCGACTGTAAACTATCAGTCACCGGCTCATGCCCAACTACCGGTTCCATAAAGGGTGTGATCAACCGTTAAAAACTCCACCAAAGGTATAAACTATTTGGAATCCGCTTCCAATTTTCGGTGCTGTTCCATCCCCAAGTAATTTTTCTCTCACGCCTCATTTGCCCATGCTATGCTTAAGGTTTCATCGCCACTGATCGCCAGCCGATAAGGGTTTCAAAATAATCTCGTCAAATTTTAACTTTAAGGCTAAACCACAAAAGGGTAAATGCTGTTATACTTCTTAGTTCTGCAAAACCGGTAGGCTTGTGATGCCAATTTTTGTTGCTACCCCGATATTTTTGAGGCTTTGTTATATTTGCACGCCTGAAATCGGTCCACAGCATAACGTGATTGCATATCAGCCAATGACTTTACATGCATCCGAATATAAAAAACAATCTATATGAACACGACATTTTCAAAAGCATTCATTCTGCTCATTGCAGCTACCGTAATGGCAGCCTGCAGCAAAACCCAAGACCCTTTCACCATTGGGGCCAATTTTAAAACCGATGTAGAAATCCTCTCGGGCGACGATTTTGAGGGGCGTGCTCCGGCATCTCCGGGGGGAATCAAAACCAAGGAATACATCGAATCCCGATTCCGTGAAATCGGACTGCGTCCGGGCAACGGAGATTCCTATCTGCAATCGGTGCCTTTGCTCGAGGTTGAAGGCAGCAACTTCTCGCCACTTACCATTAGCGGAAGCAATTTTGACCTATCTTTCAACTACCTCACCGATATGGTAGTGGGCACCTACCGCCTAGAAGAGTCGATAGAGCTGAACAACAGCGACATGGTTTTTGTGGGTTACGGAATAGTAGCTCCCGAATATGGCTGGAATGATTATGCCGGTCTGGATGTTGCGGGCAAAACAGTGGTAATGCTGGTGAACGACCCTGGGTTTGTTACCCTCGATCCCACCATGTTTACCGGTAAAGCTATGACCTACTATGGCCGATGGACCTATAAGTTTGAGGAGGCTGCCCGCCAGGGTGCCGCCGCGGCCCTCGTTATTCATCAAACCGAGCCTGCCAGTTATGGTTGGGAAGTGGTGCGCAATTCATGGTCGGGCACCCAATACGGAATTGTTGTAAATGGCAATGCTCACCGTCTGCCGGTCGAGGGATGGATTCAACTCGAGGCCGCACAACAGATTTTTGGTGCAGCAGGCATCGACCTCGATCGGGCTATGGCCGATGCTGCAAAACCCGGATTTAGTCCCATCGCACTCAATGCCAAAGCTTCCACATCGTTCAGCAATAGCTTTCAGCACTCAGAGTGCCACAATGTGGTGGGCTACATCGAAGGCAGTCGCTATCCCAACGAAACCTTTATCTACATGGCCCATTGGGATCATCTGGGTACCGTCGATGGCCCGGAAGGCAAAGAAATTTACAACGGGGCCCTCGACAATGCCACCGGAGTAGCTACCCTCTTTGCCGTTGCCGAAGCTTTCCAGTCGGCCGACACTGCACCAGAGCGGTCGGTGGTCTTTATCTCTGTCACTGCCGAGGAGTCGGGACTTTTGGGCTCGCGGTTCTATGGCGAGAATCCGCTCTTTCCGGTAGCCACCACCGTTGGGGGCATCAACATCGATGCTCTCAATGTGTATGGTGCCACACACGATGTTACGTCGGTCGGCTATGGCTTTTCTGAACTCGACAGCTATCTCGGAAAACATGCACAGGAGCAGGGTAGGGTCGTAACCCCCGATCCATATCCCGAACGCGGATCATACTACCGCAGCGACCATTTCAATATGGCAAGGCAGGGTGTACCTATGATTTATGCCAAAGGAGGCAACGACTTCATAGGACGCGATGAGGCTTACTCTCAAATGGTACGCGACGATTATGCCGGACGCTACCATACACCGGAAGACGTAATCCACGATCTATGGGATTACGAAGGCATGTACCGCGACATCGAACTCTTCTTCCACATTGGTAAGGAGTTAACAAACAGCAGGGTTTTCCCCAACTGGACCGAAGGCAACGAGTTTCGGGCCATCCGCGATGCCACTGCTGATACCCGAAATGTGCAGTAGGTTGCCGAATGCTCGAAAGGCAAAGCCTTAGTTGAGGACCAAAATAGCTTTTTATATTTGAGACTTCATTGAAGATGGGTATGCAAAAGAGTGTGTATCGGGTTGAGAAGATGGACTGCCCCTCTGAGGAGCAGATCATCCGCATGAAACTGGCCGACCTTTCTCATATTCAGTCGATGGAGTTTGATATTCCAGGCCGCTCTCTGGTGGTTTTTCATCGGGGAGAACAGGCCGAGATCGGCAGCCGACTCGATGCACTCAATTTTGATGCCCGATTGGTTGGCAGCGAGACCGTTGCCGACGATTGGGCTGCCTCGACTGGGCAGGCGAATGAGCGTAAAATACTCTGGCAGGTACTGTTCATCAACCTCTTTTTCTTTATTCTGGAGCTAACCACCGGATTGATCAGTAAGTCGATGGGTCTTGTGGCCGATAGTCTCGATATGCTGGCAGATACCCTCGTGTATAGTATGGCACTTATGGTAGTGGGTGGAACCATGCTTCGCAAGAAAATGGTAGCCCGCTACAGTGGCTATTTCCAGGCCTTTTTGGCTATTCTTGGACTTCTCGAGGTGCTGCGAAGGTTTTTTGGATTTGTAGGTTTGCCCCATTTCCAAACCATGATAGGGATATCGGTGCTTGCACTTATAGGCAACGGCGCCTCGCTCTATCTCTTGCAAAAGAGCAGAAGCAAGGAAGCACACATGCAGGCCAGCATGATTTTTACATCGAACGACATACTTGCCAACCTTGGGGTCATCATCGCCGGCATACTGGTTTATGCTACCCAATCGCGGTATCCCGACCTTGTAATCGGGGTTTTGGTCTTCTTATTGGTTGGCCGTGGAGCGCTGAGAATCCTTGCGCTTTCGCGGTAAACTGTGATCTATAATCTATAGGGGCAGAATATCTTCCGCCCCTAATGAACAACCCCGCGAGGGGTTGAATAACAATAGCCTCGGATGGAACCCGGGGTAACGTTCAAGGGGCAAAGCCCTTTAAGGTTATTCGTTGTTTTTCGATTTTAGGGTGATGATAATGGCTCCGTTTTTGCCAGCTTCGCCGAAACGTGCTTCTGAGCTGCTGCCCTTCAGAACCGAAATCGATTGGATGTCTTTTGCCTCAATGGCACTGATGTTGTCGATCTTGGTAAAACCTGTTCCCTCCTGAATATAGTATGCCGGTTTTGCGGAATTCGTACTGAAATTTTGATCGACCACAATTCTGGAAATTGCTGGAGAGCTGCCGCTTCCTATGACAATGCCAGAGTTGGGCGTACCTGTTACGTCCAACCGATTTAACCTTATCTCCCGCACGGCCTTGTCGGCATTGCCTTGAATCACAATCAGTGAATCGCGCATTACAATACCTCTAGAGCGCGTCAGCAGCTCCTGTTGTTTTTCCGATAGCTCATTCTTAATGGCCACCAAAGTTGCCAACTGTTTGCTTTTTAGTTTGGCCTCAATTGCCAGAATGGTTTCCATCTGTTTCTGAACCGCGCCCGACTGAATTCTGGTTTCGGCCAGTAGCTTTTTCATCTTTTCGGTTTCGGCATCCAGGTCCCATTTGAGGTGGGAAAATTCGGCAGCGTTCTGACCGTGGATGCGTTTGATCTTCTCGGCCTGCGCCTCGGTCAGGTCTATTTCTTCGCGATTTTTCATGACCCAATCGGCCGGAAAGAGGTTTTCCTGAAACATAGTTTGTGCATGCGAAATGCCTGCCCAAAGTATTACTACCATTAACAATAGCGTCTTCATATCTTAAAAGTTTACATGATTTTGATCGAAATCTACCAACAACGATTCGGTAGGCGATTCCCATACATCGAGGTAGGTTTTCTCCTCGATGGTAATTTTTTGCTGTGCCTGATCCATTTCCCTTAGGGTAATTACAATCAAATCGACCGGTTGGTCATACTCCAAGTCCTGAATGGGCCAGGCAATCCAAGCGATCAGGAGAACGGCAGCAGCAGAAGCCGGAATCCAAAGCCTTCGCCAGCGACTTTCCACCTTTACCCGAAAGGAAGGTGTGGGCAATGCAGCATCGACCTCTTTCATCTTACTGAAAAATTCGTGCAGGTCGCGGTCCGTTAGGGAATGTTTCATAACACCAGGTTTTGACGATTGGAATAGGCTAACATTTCATCTACAGTGTTTTGCTGTTCTATCAGTTGCCTGACCCTCTTTTTTCCCCGATCGTAATGTGTACGGACAGTTCCAATGTGAAGATCAAGCACACGGGCCGACTCCTCTAGGGTCATTCCGTGGTAAAAGACCATTAGGATTACCTCCTTTTGCATTTTGGGCAAACGGGCAATAATGGCTTCATAGTCGTTAAGGTCGGGTTCGCGGTATTGATCCTCTTGGTCGGGAACCATTTCGACCGAAAGGTGGATGAGGCGGTTTTTCAGAGCATCGACTGCTGTATTGCGTACCACCGAAAACAACCAGGCCTTCTCGTTGCTGTTGTCCTTGAGCTTCGCTTTTCCTTCCAGAATTTTGAGGTAAACCTGCTGCAATACATCCCTTGCAAGCTCATCGTCGAACCTACAACACTGCCTCGCCCAGAGGTAGGCATTGCGGTGATGTTTTTGATATATCTGCTCCAACAACTGCATCAGATGGGAAGTTCTTATCCATTAATCTAAATTGCACGTGAATATATGACAAATTGACGCGCTCGGGTCAGTAATCAGTTGTACTTCCCTGAATAAGGTCGCCTTCGTTCGAAAGGAAAAAAAACCAAGGCGTAATGGTGATCGGTAAACTGTGATCTGTAATCATTAGGGCGGAATATCTTCCGCCCCTAATGAACAACCCCGGAGGGGTTGAATAACAATAGCCCTGGGTCACCCCGGGACGTGGGAAAGGCCCGCCAACCCCGAATAATAGCCCGAATTTCAACCATGGGATCTCAGTGAACAATGATGGATTTATCCGGAACGGCTACCCACCGGAGTCACTTCCTGTCGCCATGAAATTGAGAGATTTCAAAGTTGCGCCAGCTAAGCAAAACCCAATGGATGGAATTGCATCGACCTAAGATGGGTTAATAATCCGGATGGAATTATTAATATATTTGTGTAGGCAACAGTTATTGTACAATGCAAGAAACCAACCATTTTAATATCAGCGAATTATCTGATCACCTTTTCTGGGATGTTGACCGATATGCATTGGATGTCAATAAAAACTTCAGTTTTATCCTTCAACGCGTCTTAAGTTACGGTTTGCTTCGCGATTGGGATTTGTTGTACAAAACATTCGGTCTCACCAAAATTACAGAAGAGACAAAAAAGATCAGAAATCTCGACGATAAATCGTTGCATTTTATTGCGCAAATATCTGGTTCAAAATTAAGCGAATTTAAATGCTACACTACCAGACAATCGATGTCCAAACACTGGAAATTCTAAGAGCGTTGGAAGAAACACCTGAGTTTAATTTGCTGCATCTGGCTTTTGGGACCTCGCTTGCATTGCAAATTGGCCACAGAAAATCGGTTGATCTGGATCTGTTTGGAAAGTTTGATGTAGATGATTATCAGTTCACTACTGCCTTGAACCATTTTGACTCTGTAATTC
>CAYGIQ010000056.1:0-15678 GCA_964349885.1 uncultured Prolixibacteraceae bacterium
CCCTATATTTAAAACTCTATTTTTGAATGGACCGAATTTAGGGGAAGCTTACACATTCGCCACCACTGGTTTTAGTTTCTCAAACAACTTTGCATCGCCTACTATAAGATACTTTGCTTCTGAGTGCGACAAAATATAACTGTACTCATCATCCCCAATGGTAGGATAAATAGGCACATGCACTGCTCCCATCATCGACAATCCCATATCGGCAAAGTTCCACTCAGGCCTATTGTTGGTAACCGTGGCAACTTTATCGCCCACCGACAGTCCCAATGCCATCATGCCCAGCGCAAATTGATGGCTCTTTTCAACATATTCTTGAGTAGAAAAGGTATACCAGCTGTCACCATTCTTTCCCCCCAGCGCATCGGGTCTGGGAAAATTTGCCATGGCATGATCTAAAACATCAAATGTTCTTGTTACAATATGTTCCATAACTTTAGATTATTGAAAAAGTGTGCTAAAGATACTCTATTTCGGTGGCCAGAATTCAGTAAGATCCTCCTGCTAATTTCATTACCATGCTATTTAAAATCATTCTACACAAAACCCATAACGTTGTATATAAACATATTACAAGTTTTTAATTCGACGTTTTTAGTTTCATGTTCCAATAATCAACAACCTTTTGGTCTGTTTTTAAGGGTTATTTTAGGTGGTTGAAAATTTTCAGACATAGGCACATGTATGTACCATACAAAAAAATTCCCCGGCTGAATTCAAAAACTTCAACCGGGGAATCAATTCGTTTATATACCTAAACGATTACGTTTCGGAGCCTTCATCATTTGAATCCGACTTTTTAAGTTTCTTTTTCTTTTGTTGTAAGGCGGCCATCTCCTTTTCGTATAGATTGTCTTTAATAAATGCCAAGAACATAAGAACACATATTACCACAAGCGTGGCGGGAAGTGCAGGATGCAAACCATCGACCGATCCCCTTCCATAGGAATGCAAACCGGAGAGGTAGTAATTTACACCGAAATAGGTCATTAAAACCGACAATAACCCAAGAATTGCGGCCATGTTATAGTTATAAAGACCGCGCAGTGAAGGGATAAGCCTCATATGCACAATAAATGAATACACCACAATGGTTACCAGCGACCAAGTCTCCTTTGGATCCCAACCCCAATAACGGCCCCAACTTTCGTTGGCCCAGATACCACCGAGGAAGGTCCCAATGGTTAGAAAATAAAGCCCAACAGTGGCCGACATTTCAGAAATGATGGTAAGCTGTTCCATAATCACATTCACCTTGTCCATGTTAACACGGTTACGGATTAGAATGAGTATCATCACGAGAATTCCCAGGAAAGCACTTAATCCGATAAATCCATAACTGGCCGTTATCACCGAAACGTGGATGGTTAACCAATAAGAGTTAAGTACCGGAACCAATGGCGTAATCTCAGGATTCATCCAACTCAGGTGGGCTACAAAAAGTGAAATTCCCGCAAATACAGATGCGGTACCCACAACCATAGGATATTTGCTTCCAAACAGAAATCCTGCAAGCATCGATGCCCAGGCCACATAAATTACAGATTCATATCCATTGCTCCATGGAGCGTGCCCCGAAATGTACCAACGCACAATCAACCCACCGGTATGCACCACAAACAATAACAGAATGAGTCCGTAGAAGCTTCGTTTCAACCAAGGATTAATCGGTTTCATTCTGAAGATATTTACAAACAGAATAAACAGCAGGATGAAACCAAAGGCAAGGTAGTATGGAAAAACTCGTTGGAACGGGTTGAGGTTGTTGTAGAATCGTTCAGCCTTCTTCTGATTCTCAGTAGGCAGAATATCGGAGGCATATTTAGACTGAAACATGCTTACAGCCCGAAGCACCTCAATCGCACCAGTTTTGTTTCCCTCCATTACGAATTGCTTGAACACATCAATGCCCGAAGCAACAAACATGGAGTCGCCCGACTCTATTCCATTGGCACGAACGCCTGGATACATCCATGGTTCGGTACTGTCTGGAGTTGGGAAAATGGTTATAAGGTTGCTTCTGAAAATTAAGAAACTGATGTTGACCTTTTCATCGAGATAGATATACTCCTTCTCCACCCGATTGCGCATAGATGGATTCTTGCTGTAAGCAGCCTGAACCTGTTCCGCAAGTCGGTAGTTGCCGTTCGAGTCGAAAAGATCAACAAGCGAGATGTACGATCCGTTGGCATTGAGGGTAGTGGCCAAGGCCTTGTTAGAGATCTTGAGCATTGGCAATCGCTGCCATGACTCAGGATACAGCATCATGCTCAACAAAACCTCATCAGTAGAGCGGCCATAAACCTTCTGCTTGCGAGAGAGCTTCCGCACAATGTCGCTTGACAGCGTACTAACAGGTTCAATACGACCATCAGGACTGTGTACCCAAAGGTTGCTGAAGGTGGTTACAATGTCGCTGTCGATAACCGGAATGTGCGCAGCGCTGCCCGGCTGTGCCGATGCAGGCAGGGATAATCCCAGGGTTAAAAGCAACATCATCAGACTGCCGGTAGATATCTTTTTAAGTCGACGGGCTAGATTCTGAAAATGAGAGTTCGGATTGATCAAAGAGAGAATCATACCGATGGTGAGCAAGAAATACCCAATATAGGTAATCCATGTACCCCAAAAGTCGTGGTTAACCGACAAGATTGTACCCTGTTCATCCTGATCGTAAGAGGACTGAAAGAATTTATACCCACGGTATGTTAATGTGCTGTTCATATAAATCCTCATATCATTGCGAACACCCTCCTCTTCATCAATGAGGGTAACTTCCGATGCATACGATGCAGGAGAATCAGAACCAGGATATCGGTCGAGTTGAAACTCGCGCAGATGCATTGAAAATGGTATTGGTAGCTTTTTAGAGCCGTAGGCCAGTTTAAGTGTTTTACCATGCCAGTCGTATGTAACGGTATCCATTTCATAGCCCGGAATTCCGAAAATTGGAATGATGCGCTCGTTTCGGCCGTCAGAAACTTTCAAGACAATAGCATTCTCGCCTGTGCGTCCCTGAGCGCTTTTGGCGGCAGAGAAGATCGCCTTCTCGTAGAAATTTCGGACGAGAAATCGGGTAGAACCAAAGTTGTAAATGTTCATGGGGAACAAGGCAATGGTATCGCCCGGAGGAATAACCAATCCCTCTTCGGCTCCCATAGCCATTTGGGTAACTTCTTCCCGGGCAACCATACTAAGCTGACCACTGTTCATAAAGAGATGAAAATCGGCCTGGTCGGTTGATTCAAAGCCAATCGAAAATGCGTTAAAACGAAGTAAATTTCCCTGCGCAACCACATAACTCGACATACCCGATCCTCCAGGACCGCTCAAAACAAAATCAACCGCAGGAGATCCTGTGTCGGAGGGAATGGGGGTGCGAACGGCATCTGTAATATATCCGACCGAAGCAATGGTGAGGGTCTCCCCTCCTGAAGAGAGCTTTGACTTGTAACGCTTGGGCGTAAGCTCAGAGAATTCTACCTTGTCAACCTCGGCATCATCGCCAAACTGAGCATACAGATAATTGTTGTACGACAAAATATGAGAGGCAGTATTCCCCTCACGAATGTGCATAGTTCCTTCAAAACTGATATAGCGGGTAACGGCCGCTCCAATTAAAATTACCAGGAAGGATATGTGGAAGGTAAACATGGTAAGGTTCTTACGCTTGTATTGCTTGTACTTCAAGAGATTATCGACCAGATTAATGGCCAGTAAAAGCATCAGCAGTTCAAACCACCAGGCGTTGTAAACCAACACCCGTGCGGCAGGCGTGCCATACCCAGTTTCAATAAAGGTGGCAACCCCCATGGCGAAGGCAAAGACCAAAAACATAAAGGCCATTGCCGACATCGATGTTAAGTAATTCCAGATAAGTCTCATATATATAGAAGAATTTAGGCGTTGAAATTATATCTTTTTTAGAATGATTCAAAATAAAAAGCAGAGCAGTTGGTTCAAAAAAGCGATGCTGTTTGACCAAGAAAAACTTCGGTCCTGATTATTTGCAGGTTAGCAAACCAGAAGTTTAAGGCTTGCATTATCCATTTTAGGCACCAATCTATGGTTATGGGCGAGTGAATTGGATGGAAGCACTGGGAGCACCATCCCTTTGTTGGGCACAATACCCTGCCAAAGAAGGTTGTGCTACCGATGAAAAATAATTTAAGAATAGTAGTTTTAAAGCAGAGGCTTCAACCCCAACTCTTCAGCCTTTCGGAGCATTAGCTGAAAGGCTGCATCGTGGTTGTTTTCGATTTCACCATCAAGTATCGCATCCTTTATGACGGTTTTGATCAGACCAACCTCACGACTTGGAGCGATGCCAAAGATCGACATAATCTCCTCTCCGCTTATGGGTGGTTGAAAATTGCGGATGGCATCTTTCTCGTCGATTTCAAGAAGTTTATCTCGGACAAGTCGAAAATTTTCAAGATGGCGACGCACCTTTTCGGCATTCTTCGAAGTAATATCGGCCTCGCACAAAGTCAACAAATCATCAACATCGTTGCCGGCATCAAACAACAAGCGCCTCAAGGCAGAGTCTGTCACCTCCTCTTCCACCAAAGCCATTGGGCGCATATGCAATTCAACTATTTTCTGAACATACTTCATTTTCTCGTTCAAAGGGAGCTTCATCCTCCTAAAGATACTAGGAACCATTCGGGCACCTACAAAATTGTGCCCATGAAAGGTCCATCCAATCCCCTCCTGAAATCGTTTCGTAGCAGGTTTCGCAATATCATGCAACAAGGCGCTCCACCGCAGCCAAAGATCGTTGCTTTTAGGCGCCAACTGGTCAAGAACCTTAAGCGTATGGTAGAAATTGTCTTTATGCGCAATGCCTCTTACCTGTTCGACTCCTTTCAAATTCTGCAATTCGGGAAATATCAGAGGCAGCAAACCAGATTCCTCAAGAAGCACAAAACCTACCGAAGGTTTGGAACACAGAATAATCTTATTAAGCTCATCAGCGATACGCTCAGCCGAAACAATTTCAATCCTTTCCCGATTTCTTATTACAGCTTCGAAAGTATTGGGTTCAATTTGAAATCCCAACTGAGCAGCAAAGCGAATCGCCCTCATTATGCGCAGTGGATCGTCGGAGAAGGTCACATCTGGATCCATAGGCGTTCGCAAGATCCGATTTTCAAGGTCTGCAACACCACCAAACGGATCAATTAGCGCACCAAAATCAGCAGAATTCAGTGATATGGCCATTGCATTAATGGTGAAGTCGCGTCGAAGCTGATCATCCTCCAAGGTCCCAATCTCAACAAGTGGCTTGCGGGAATCCCGTTGATAAGACTCCTTTCGGGCCCCCACAAACTCAATATCCGTATCACGGTAGCGGAGCATGGCAGTTCCAAAGTTCTTATAGACAACAACCGCATTGCGCACCCCAAGTTCACCAGCGACACGTTCGGCAAGATCAATTCCACTGCCAACCGTCATAATGTCTATATCCTTTGTGACCCGATTTAGAAGAAGATCGCGCACATACCCCCCAATAAGATAGGCTGGCTGGCCCATCAGGGATGCCTCATTCGCAATGGTCTGAAAGAGTTTTGTGGTAATTATTTGGTTGAAAATCACTGGAAATAGGACTATACAGTTGAAGAATACACCTGACAAATGTGTCAGTTTTGTGACAAAATTACAATAAAATACGTTTTTTCATGGTAAATTGAACTCGCGTTCCATTTGGTATTTTAATTGTATTGACTAATCAACATATTTATATATTTTCATAATTTAATTGGTTTGTTATGCTAGAGCATTTAACTAAAGAGACTTTCAAGGAGAAAGTATTCAATTTCGAAGTGAACAAAGATTGGAAATATGAAGGCAGCGTTCCCTGCCTGATCGATTTCTATGCCGATTGGTGTGGACCATGTAAAATCGTAGCTCCCTTGCTCGAAGAGCTTCAAAAAGAGTATGGTGATTCAATCGTGATTTACAAAGTTGATACTGAGGATCAGCAGGAATTGGCTGGTATGTTTGGCATTCAGAGTATTCCTTCACTTTTGTTTGTTCCGGTCGAGGGGCAGCCTCAAATGGCTATGGGCGCATTGCCCAAAAACACCTTCGAGCAAGCAATTGCCGATGTATTAAAGGTTGAAAAGCCGGTTAACTAGCGATTAATTCCAATAATTTTTCCAATTGAATTGACCTGGATCCCTTCACAAGTATGTGGGCATTCCGAATTGGGTGGCGCATAATGAAACTTGAAATGGCCTCAACATCTATGAATTGGCGACAAGAGGGGAATACCGAGGTACCGGCAAAATTGGAACCAACCAGATAAATGTCAACGCCTGAAAGTTGACCAAGGAAATCTGTTAAGGACTGGTGTTCTTCGGCGGCGAAAGAACCAAGTTCGAGCATATCTCCAAGGATCATCACTTTTCGCAGTCCATCCGCGGAGAGTTCTATGAAATTATGAATGGATGCCTGCATACTGCTGGGATTGGCGTTGTAGGCATCCATTACTATTGTATTGGATACTCCTACTACCAATTGAGAACGGTTGTTGGCTGGTGTGTATTCTTCTACTCCTCTGCGAATACCCGCCAAATCAACTCCAAAGTATTGGCCTACAGCCGCTGCAGCAAGAACATTATCGAGGTTGTAGTCGCCCACAAGCTGGGTGGTCACATCGGTAGACAAGCCATCGAGCGTAAGGTTAATCTGTAGATATGGATCCCGAGATTTTACTTGGCCACTTGCAGCATATTTTTTGTCACCTCCATAACGAATGCAATGGGCGTATGGGCCTACAGATGTCTGCAAAAGCTGATTATCGCCATGCATAAATATAGTCCCCCCATGGGATTGCAAGTAACGGTAGAGCTCACTTTTTGCACGAACAACCCCCTCCAAACCACCAAAACCTTCCAAATGGGCCTTTCCAATATTGGTAATCAATCCGCTATCGGGCATGGCAATTTCACAAAGCTTGGCAATCTCGCCGCAATGATTGGCCCCCATCTCAACAATACCAATCTGAGTGTTTTGGTCGAACGAGAGCAAGGTTAGCGGAACTCCAATGTGGTTATTGAGGTTCCCCTTGGTTGAAACAACATTGTATTTTTGAGACAACACGCTATTTATTAGCTCCTTAGATGTAGTCTTTCCGTTGCTGCCGGTAATGCCTACAACCTGTAGACCAAGTCTCCGACGGTGCATCTTTGCCAATTCCTGTAAGGTAGAAAGAACATCGCTGGTTAAAAAGTACTTGCCTTCGGGGAGATTTCTTCGTTCATCAACAACTACGCAACTTGCACCGGCGGCAAGAACTTCAGCAGCAAAATCGTTGCCATTAAAACGCTCTCCTTTGAGTGCAAAAAAAATGGAGTTGTTTCCGGCTTTCCGACTATCGGTTTCAACACCACTGCACTGGAGGAAAATTTCATATAATTGTTCGATGCTCATAATATTTACCGAAGATTGCTCAATATCCTCCTAAAAAAAACACCCATAACCGAAAAAAAGGGCTTCATCCTTTCGTCGACGAAGCCCATATTTGGTAAATCAATTTACAGTTATGCTTTGCTTTGAAATTAAAGTCCTCCGGGACTTCCAACCCTTGTCATGGCCAAACGAAATCCCAAATCATTGGCAGACCCATCCTGTTGCATATAACGGCGTGTTCCCGGAGAAAGCCAGTAAGGCCGATCTTTCCACGAGCCTCCTTTGTATACACGAACGTCGTCACCTATAAGTGAACTAAAATAACCCTGACGGTCGTCTTTAATATACATATCGTCGGTTTGATTTCCTGACTGGTTAAGCCAATCGTTGCCCTCAATGATTTGCGAATTGGGGTCACCATCCCTGTAATTTCGAAAATCGGCAATGGTATCCATAACCATCTCCCCGTATTGATTCCGGATCAGATTTCCGTTATCATCGCGTCGGGGTACGGTAAAAATATTGCCACGAACCGGTTGAAATTCTCCCATATCCATAAAGCTGAGTGGGCGGTATACATCAAATACCCACTCATTCACATTACCAGCCATACAGTAGAGTCCAAAGTCGTTGGGGAGGTATGAAAACACCGGTGCTGCAATATCAGCATTGTCGTTCAGTGCACCTGCAATGCCCATGAGGTCACCCCTACCCCGTGTAAAGTTGGCACGCATAAGGCCTTTGTTTTCTCCCTCACTAATGCGCAGATGGATTCCATCCCATGGATACATTCGGCGATCGGTCAGCAACTCACCCTCAGTGTTTCCTTTAAGTGCAAGTGCTGCATATTCCCACTCAGCCTCGGTAGGCAAACGGTATTTGGGAAGCAATACTCCGTCTTCCCATCGGACAGGACGTACAGTTCCATCGGCCGATGTTTGGGGACTGCGGCCGGCAACTCCCTGGTATAAGCCTGCCAGATAGGTATCGGTGGTAAATACATTTTCGCCACTTTGAGCAGGATCGTAATCAATTACCCCACTGTTAATGAGCAGCAACTCGTTTACCCGATCGGTTCGCCAGGAGCTGTAGTCGTTTGCCTGTAACCATGAAACACCCACAACAGGATAATCGCTGTAGGCAGGATGTCTGAAATAATTTTGAATATAGGGTTCATTGTATGCGAGTTGATCGCGCCATTGCAAGGTGTCGGGCAGGGCAGAATTCATCTTTTCACGGTCATTCGGGTATACACGGGCGAGCCAATAGATGTACTCACGGTACATTTGATTCGAAACTTCGGTTTCATCCATGTAAAACGAGGCAACAGTTACCCGTCGGGGCATATTGTCCCACTTGCCCATAACATCTTCATCAACCCGACCCATCGTAAAGGTCCCCCCTTCGATAAAAATGAGTCCAGGACCCGCTTCCTGTTCGTAACCAGACACATAGGGTATATTCCCCATGGCAGGATCGTTGTAAGCCCAGCCAGTGGCACGGGAAATCTGATCGTTCTTTCGACCACCAAAAAGGTTGTTACCGGAGCATCCGAACAACGCAATTGCAACCACTGCCAATACAGCTATTCTAATCCTCATATTTTTGTGCATAGAAATATACTTTAAAAGCGCCACAAATATAACTAAATCACCCCACGATTATTGCGCAGGAAATTCATAATTATACACGGAGGTGTGTTAAATCTGATACATTTGCAATGCCACACCTCTTTGAATAAGGGCGCCAAATTAGTTATTTTGCAATATTTGACCCAACAATTCGTTGAAAAGTACAATATGCTCCGCAACCTTACTATACTTATTGTAGTGTTCCTTTTCGGCTTCAGAGGAGGCGATGGCACCCAACCGCTATACCAGATTGATTGGAGGGAGATTACCGATATGCAGCTGCCCGAAGCGCAATTGCCCCTGCTAAACTTTGTCGGAGCAGAATTTCCCGACCACAATCCGCTTCTTCCCTATTTCACACACCGGATTACGACTCAAAACGACCAATTTGTGGAGATTTCATTCAGAAATCCGCGCTACCGAAGGTTCGATGGGAAACTGCCTGTTGCCGTCCTTGAACAAATTGAGGAGATGCCCATTACCCATACTGCGAACAAACGCTCGGGCGAACAAACCATCACCGAATGGCAAATGTTACCGATCGTTAAACGGGATGAACATATATATCTGCTTGAGCAATTCGATCTGGTGATTACACCCTCTTCCATAGCAGCTTTATCCACTTCGTTGCCCGAATGGAAAAGTCAGTCGCTTCTCTCCAGCGGAAAATGGGTAAAAATAAAAACCAATGGTAAGGGCATTCATAAAATTAGGTATGAACAGCTCTTGGCATGGGGCTTTTCATCTCCTGAAAGGGTAAATTTATACGGCAGCGGAGGATATCAACTGAATGAATCGCTCGACGCGATGCCTGTCGACGATCTTTCCATAAACAAAATTTGGCATGGCAAGGATGCTTCAGGCCGCGATTGCCTTTTCTTTTATGCAACCGGCAACACTCGTGTGGTTTACAATGCCTCCACCAGCCGATGGGAGCATCACAACAACCTTTACTCCCAACAGACTAACTATTTCCTGCATCAGTCGGGCACTTCGGCCAATCTGGTAGATAAAGCAGCACTGGTTGATCAACCAGCCAGTGTTACCGTTAATTCGTTCGATGAATACGCCTACCATGAAACGGAAGCCGTTAACCTAATCCGCTCGGGCCGTCATTGGTTTGGAGAGCGGTTTCTGCGCAACAACAGCCGCACCATTTCAATTTCTACTCCTAATCCCGTGCCAAGCGAGTCGGCAAAGATCAGCATAAATGCTGCCGGGCGCTCCTCTGCCGTGAGCTCGCTAAATGTTACCATCAATGGGACTGCACAGCAGCCTTTGTTATTTGCAGCGGTGAATACCACCGATGAAACAACACTTTATGCATCAGAAAGAAAGGAGTCATACCAGAGCCCTCCACTTAATCAGAAGATCGACTTTATACTCAATTACACTGCACAAAACAATCTTGCCGAGGCCCATCTCGACTATATCGCTCTGACCTACAGACGCCAACTTCAGCTGCAAGGTGACCAACTCATTTTTAGAGACACCCGATCAACAGGCCAAGGTAGGATAGCACATTTTCAACTTGCGGGTTCAACTTCGGCCACACGTGTTTTTGATATCACCCAACCCACCGAATTATTTGAAGTCACCAGCACCTTTAGCGGCAATGGATTGTCTTTTATAAGACCATCAGATACCCTACGCGAGTATGTTGCTTTTAACCCCAGCGGCAATTTTCCTGAAGTCGAGTTTGTCGAAGAGGTCGCAAATCAAAACCTACACGGGCTTCCAACACCGGAATTCATCATAATTACCCATCCCGATTTTTTATCCGCATCAACCCAAATCGCCAATTTTCATCGCAATCTCGAAGGAATGCACGTCGAAATCGTTACCACCGCCCAAGTTTACAACGAATTCGGGAATGGCCAACCCGATGCAACTGCCATTCGAAACTTCATCAGAATGCTTTACGACAGAAGCAAAACAATTAAATATGCAATGCTGGTCGGTGATGGCAGTTTCGACAACCGCAACATAACCGGAGCAAATAAGGCATTTGTTCCCACCTACCAATCGGCAAATTCGCTGTTGCCAACCTCATCGTTTGTTACCGACGACTTTTTCGTTATTCTCGATCCGGGAGAATCGGTTTTGAATGGTACTGTAGATTTGGGAATTGGTCGACTACCCGTGTCAACTTTAGTCGAGGCAGCCACTGTAACTGATAAAATCGTCAATTATTACAGCGAATCATCGCTGGGCAACTGGCGCAATGTAGTGGCTTTTATTGGTGACGATGAAGACGGGGGGCTTCACATGAGTGACTCAGAGAGACTGGCCAATCTTGTGAACGACAAACACAAATCGTTTATCACCGAAAAGATCTATTTCGACGCATTTCCTGCATCGTATATAGGAGGAAAAAGCTACCCGGGCGTCACGGAGGCCATCAACCGAAGGGTGCGCGAGGGTGCATTGATACTTAACTATGTGGGGCACGGCAACGAACGTTTTCTTGCCGATGAGCGGGTGTTGGATATTTCTACCATTAATGCATGGACCAATCGCGACAGACTGCCTGTTTTCGTCACTGCCACCTGTGAATTCAGCCGATTTGATGCCACCGAAAACTCGGCAGGAGAGTATATTCTGTTCAATCCGAATGGTGGTGGAATTGGTCTGTTTTCTACCACCAGAGTAGTTTTTGCCTATTCCAACTACCTTCTAAGCCGTAGTTTTTATCAGACCGTATTTCAAAAAAACAGCAGTGGCGAACGCTATCGGATGGGAGATATCATGCGACTGGCCAAAATCAATACCATTAATACCATCAACAAGCGCAATTTTACGTTGTTGGCCAACCCTGCACTCCGACTAGCATACCCCCGCTATCAGGTTGTAACCAAAACCATCAATGGTTCCGATGCCAACGCTACCGCCATTATGACCGGAGCTTTAAGCAAAGTAACCATTACCGGCGAAATTACCGATGACAATGGAAACAGAATATCGGGATTTAACGGCACAATAACGCCTGTGGTTTACGATAAGGCTCAGTTTGTCAAATCACTGGGGAACGGAGGACAGACCCCTGTCACCTACAAAACGCAGCAAAACATTATTTACAGTGGGCCAGCTACTGTCACCAACGGCGTATTTACGTTTTCATTCCATGTTCCCAAAGATATCTCCTATGCCTCCGGTAATGGCAGAATTTTATACTATGCCGACAATGGAACAGACGATGCCAGTGGTGCCTTTGAGAACTTTTTGATTGCCGGTTCAGCAGAAACTTCACTATCAGACAACCGGGGTCCCGACATTCAGCTTTTCATCAACAACACCGACTTTGTTCCGGGTGCTGTTACCGGTCGCAATCCTACACTCCTTGCCCAATTCTTCGATGAGAGTGGTATCAACACCGTTGGAACAGGAATTGGACACGATATAACACTGGTGGTAAACAACAATCAATCGAATATTATTGTACTCAACAGCTACTACAAAGCAGCCATCGACGATTATACCAGAGGTAGTTTGGAGTATTCTTTGGGAAATCTGCCTGTGGGGAAACACTCCCTCAGGGTTAAAGCCTGGGATATTGCAAACAACTCCTCAGAGGCAGAAATTGATTTTGAGATCACCAGCGATTTTTATATTGAATCGGCCATGAATTACCCCAATCCATTAACCGATTATACCCACTTTGTATTCACACACAATCAGCCCGATGCCTCAATGCCTACCCAATTTGAAATCTTCGATGTATCGGGCCGACTGGTAGATCGGTGGGAGACGATTGTGCCATCTTTTGGAATGAAGAGTGCTCCCGTTCGCTGGAGCCTTTCAGAAAAAGGATTACAGCTACCATATGGGATTTATATGTACCGAATTGTGATCCGGTCGCCCGAAGGTCAGTACGCTAGGTACAGCTCCAAAATGGTGATTGGCCGCTAATTTTTTCGAAACCATACTTTTTTACGCTATATGCCGTTTACGGTTTAACCAACATTCGGAACAAAAAACTTTATATTTGCATCCGCTCAATTTAAAACCGGTATGATTAAATCTTTTCGTTTAGCAATCTTTGGCCTAATTTTGATTGGCTTGGTGAACACTGCCGCGGCCCAGTCATCATTAAGTGGTGCCAATGTTATTAATACCGCAGTTCCCTTTCTTGGCATTACACCCGACTCCAGGGCAGCTGGTATGGGAGATGCAGGGGTAGGAACTTCTCCCGACATCAACGCACAGCACTGGAATCTTGCAAAATATGCCTTTATGGAGAGCGATATGGGTATCTCCCTATCATACTCCCCTTGGCTAAGAGCCCTCATAAACGATATTAACCTTGCATATCTTGCCGGTTACATGCGCCTCGATGAATTTCAAACACTGAGTGCCTCTTTGCGCTACTTTACGCTTGGAGACATCATCTTTTATGATGAGTATGCCACGCTAACCGGTCAGCAAAAACCCAATGAGTTTGCCATTGATTTTGGTTACACCCGGTTGCTATCCGACTTCTTTTCAGGTGGTGTAGCCATCCGCTATGTCCGATCAGACCTAACCGCCGGCCAATTGGTAGGAGGCGTAGAATCAAGGGCCGGAAATACCTATGCCGCCGATATCGCCTTTTACTACCGCAACGAATTTCTGGTTAACCGGCAAACCAACGTATTTTCGGCAGGGATCAATATTCAAAACATTGGCGACAAAATCTCTTACAGCGAGGGTGTTGTTAAAGATTTCATCCCCACCAATATGAAATTGGGAGCAGCTTACACCATGCAGCTCGACGACTACAACAGTTTTGCCTTTACTCTGGAAGCCAACAAATTACTGGTCCCCACGCCCTTAAATCAAACTGATGATGATATTGATGGACCCGTAAATCCGGGAATCGGAGTTAGTCAGGATATTTCTGTAATTGGTGGCGTTTTTCAATCCTTCAGCGATGCACCGGGCGGATTCCGCGAGGAGTTGCAGGAAGTTAATATTTCAGCAGGCGTTGAATACACCTTCAACCAGCAGTTTGCCCTTAGAGCAGGTTATTTCCATGAGCACGAAAACAAGGGCAACCGAAAATTTCTTACGGCAGGAGCAGGTTTGAAGATGAACGTTTTTGCCCTCGATTTTGCTTATTTACTGCCGATGGTCAGGAACCATCCGCTCGAAAATACACTTCGGTTTACGCTTTCGTTCGACGTAGCCGCCTTCAACCGTCAAAACTAATGCAAATGCGCATTGGATATGGTTTCGATGTGCACCGCCTGGCCGAGGGTGAAACGCTTTGGTTGGGAGGGATTCTAATTCCCCACTCAAAAGGAACCGTGGCCCATTCTGATGGGGATGTGCTCATACATGCCATCTGCGACGCATTGCTGGGTGCCGCCAAACTGGGTGACATTGGCTCAAACTTTCCCGATACGAGCAGTCAATACAAAGACATCGACTCCAAAATTCTACTTAGAGAAACCTGCCGCCTTTTAGCTGCCCGCGGTTACAGAATCGTGAATCTCGACAGCACCATTTGTGCACAGCAGCCTAAATTGCGCCCGTTTATTGAAACCATGGAGAACCAGCTCGCCTCAATTATGGAGATTGAAACCGATTGTGTTTCCATTAAAGCAACAACCACCGAACAACTTGGTTTCGAAGGCCGACAAGAAGGCATATCTGCACATGCATCGGTCTTGATTGAAAAGTTGTAAATTTGCCCGTCAAGATTTCACTTATTTATTATGAGCAAACGAACCCTAGTATTGGGCGCCAGCCTGAAACCACATCGATATTCAAATCAGGCCATCCGGGCACTTCGAGATCATCAGCACGATGTTATTGCGGTTGGCCTTCGCAGCGGGGAAGTTGAGGATGTAACCATAGATACGGAGTTCCCCGAGGATAGCAACATACACACAGTTACGATCTACTTGGGGATGGAGCGCCAGATGGTTTATACCGATTACTTGCTTATGTTAAAACCCACAAGGGTCATCTTTAATCCAGGAGCCGAAAATCCTGAACTTGCGCACCGTCTGCAACAAAACGGAACCGAAACGCTCGAAGCCTGCACCTTGGTAATGCTGGCTACACAGCAATATTAATTGCCATAAGGGAAACTTCCTAAATAAAGGCTATAATGTTTGAAGATATTAGTAATCTTGACCAATTCAACGAATTGGTTAGCCATACGCCCGCAGTACTCGCCTATTTCTCTACCACAGAATGCAATGTTTGCAAAGTACTGAAGCCAAAAGTAGCAGATATGGTAGACACTGAGTTCCCTGAACTTAAGCTGGTGTATGCCGAGATCAACCAATCGCCGGAACTTGCTGCTCAATTAAGGGTATTCGCTGTTCCGACACTGGTAATCTATTTCGATGGTAAAGAATATATACGAAAAAGCCGAAATTTCGGACTTGATGAACTACGCAGAGAGCTCCAGCGCCCCTATGAACTGATGTTTTCTTAATGCATGATCATTAAGAAGCTCAACCATCGTCCAGCAGGGAATCGAGCATTCCTTCATCTGCGCTGTTGGGCATGGTAATCTTAAGCATTTGATTGGCATCCATGGCCCGACTTGCCGTAAATTTTGCTGAGCTGTTTTGAGCCCAGCTGCGACGGGCGATTCCATTGTTAACATCCCACAAAAGCATGCCCCTAAACC
>CAYGIQ010000057.1:0-15331 GCA_964349885.1 uncultured Prolixibacteraceae bacterium
TTTTTACTTTTGCCGTTTGCGAAAAATATTTGACAAGTATTAATCTTAAAAATTTATCTATGAGAAGATTTGCGCTCATTCTGCTGACGCTGGCATTTATAGGCGTTCAGGCAGTGAATGCTCAGACACGTCGCATCACAGGTACCGTTACCAGTGCTGCAGATGGTACGACCATTCCAGGAGTATCGGTTGTGGCAAAAGGCACCTCGGTGGGTACGATTACCAACCTCGATGGTGGCTACCAACTTGATGTTCCAGAATCTGCCAACACGCTCGTATTCTCCTTTGTTGGAATGACCACCACAGAGTTGGCCATTACCGGTTCTGTTGTCAATTTAAACATGACTACAGACATCATCGGCGTCGACGAAGTAGTTGTAGTAGGTTATGGAACCACTACCAGACAGAGTTTTGTTGGTTCGATCAAAACCATTAAAAGTGAAAACATTCAGGCAAAATCTGTTGCCAACCTATCACAGTCGCTCGCCGGGGAAGCTGCTGGTGTGAATGTAATCAATACATCAGGACAGCCCGGAACTTCATCGGTGGTTCGTATTAGGGGATATGGCTCAGTTAATGGTAACAGAGACCCTCTATACGTGTTGGACGGCGTGCCCTTTTCGGGAGCCCTCAGTTCAATAAATCCCAACGATATCGAAACCACTACCATCTTGAAAGATGCGACTGCAACAGCCATTTATGGTTCAAGAGGTGCCAACGGAGTTATTCTGCTTACGACCAAATCAGGTAGAGCCGGTACTTCAATAATTGAGGCAGATATTAAGACGGGTGTAAACGTAAGTGGATTGCCTCGTTACAGCACCATTAAATCTCCAGAAGAGTACATTGGTTTAAGCTGGGAATCGAAATACAACCATGGGGTTGCTTTAGGTCAGGCCAATCCAGTTGCCTATGCCAATGCTCAGCTTTTTGGAGCAGCGGGCATCACCCCAAAATACAACATGTGGAATGCAACAGCAGCCGAATTGATCGATCCTGAAACCAGAACCGTTCGTCCGGGTGTTACCAGAAGATACGATCCTGAAAGATGGGAAGATTATGGTTTTCAATCATCAAGCCGTACCGAAGGAAACCTTGTATTCCGTGGAGGTAACAACACCACCAAATACTTTACCTCATACGGCTACCTGCACGATGTAGGTTATATCATCAACTCAGACTTCAAAAGGTACACCGCTACCATGAATGTTGAAAGCATTGTTAAACCCTGGTTGACAACCTCTGCCAGAATGAACTATGCCGGATCTGAAACCAACAACAACGGACAGTCGAGCGACTCAGGAAGTATTTTCTGGTTTGTAGACAACCTTCCTCCTATCTTCCCGCTTTTCCTGCGCGACGATAATGGGCAAATTGTTAAAGATCCAATTTTTGAAGGAAATCAGTTTGACTACGGTATTGGTCGGGCATTTGGTGCACTTACCAACTCCATAGCCGATGCAACTTTCGACAAGAGCCGCACCAATGCGAATCAGCTTACAGGTAACTTCAGCTGGAACATTCGTTTCCACGAAAGTCTGACTTTTGAAAACACACTTGGAGCGCAATTGTATGCAAGCAAGTTCAATAACCTGCGCAACCCATTCTATGGCGGCTCAGCAGGCCAAGGAGGTTATGTTTTCAAAACCGACCAACTCCTGTTTAGCTACAATTTCTTGAATCTACTTCGCTTTAAAAGAAGTTTTGGTTCACACAACTTAGAAGCTCTTGCAGCACATGAAAGCAACAGCTGGGAGCGGAAAATTCAGAACACCAGCAAATCTAAAATGGTGCATCCCGATATCGACGACCTGAACAACTTCATTATTGTTCCTGCGCCACCATCAGGATATACAGACCAGGTTAGACTTGAAAGTTATTTCGGACAGGTTAACTACAATTTCGACAACAAATATTTCCTATCCAGCTCTATTCGTCGCGACGGAACCTCAAGGTTTATTGGCGACAACAAATGGGATACGTTTGGATCGCTCGGGTTTTCTTGGGTAGTTACCAATGAAAACTTCATGCAGGGTTTAACCTTCGTTGACTTTTTAAAGTATAAAATCAGCTATGGTGTAATCGGTGAACAGTCTGGTGTAGGATTCTATCCTGGATTCAACACTTTCAGCATCGCAAACCTCAACGACAGAATCTCTATTTCGCCACGCGATATTGGAAACCCCGATCTAACTTGGGAGACTTCCAAAATGTTCCAGACTGGTGTTGAATTTGGATTGGGTAAATATGTTACCGGTTCTGTTGATTACTACATTAAAAATACCGACAACCTCGTATTTGAGCGTCGTGTAGGTCCATCAGTAGGTTATGCTCTCTTGACTGTTAACGACGGTTTGCTCCGCAACAGTGGTGTTGAATTTGATCTTGCAGCTCAGATTGTGAACAAGAGCATTTTTGGCTTCGATGTTTCGATCAACGGCGAATTCCTGAACAACGAGCTGCTTACTATGCCCATTGACCCTGCTACCAATGAACCCAAAATTTTGGACATCGCTGATCTGTTTGGTCGCGCACAAGGCCGTTCACTGTTCGATTTTTACATGAGAGAATGGGCAGGTGTTGATCCGGCCGATGGTAGAGCAATGTGGTACATTCATTACCACGATGCCAACGGTAATGGTGCTATGGATGCTGGAGAATCAATAGCTTCTTTGTTTGAATATCTCAGCGAAAATCCAGACAACAAGATTGATGTGACCACGACCAAAACCTATGCAACTGCAACTCAGAAGTACCTCGACAAATCGCCCATTCCTATTGTGCGTGGCGGTTTCAGGTTGAATGCCCGCGTTTGGAACTTCGATCTCTCAACTCAGTTTGTTTATAGCCTTGGAGGATATGCCTACGACGGTGCTTATGCCCGTTTGATGAGCAACGACCCCGTGGGTAACAACAACTGGCACACCGACATCTTCGGCAGGTGGCAGCACCCTGGCGACATTACAGACGTTCCCCGCTTATCTGACAATTTCGATACCAACGTATCCAGCGCATCTTCGCGCTTCCTCACCAGAGCAGATTTCCTGACATTGAACAACGTACGCATCGGATTTAATGTTCCCAGAAGCCTGGTAAGCAAAATCGGCGTTGGCTCACTCAGCATCTATGGAGCAGGCGACAACCTCTTCCTGTTGAGTTCACGCGATGGATTCAATCCTTCGACCAATGAGGCAGGAACCTCCGACATGTACAGATATTCTCCTTTGAGTACCTATACGTTTGGATTAAGGGTTACTTTCTAATTTGAGTTAAACAAATGGTAAAATTATTCGCTATGAAAAAAACATATCTTATTTCTCTGCTGGCCTTAATGCTGATAGTAGCTTCGGGCTGTAAGGAGGACTTCCTTGATGTAAGGCCCACGCAATTCCTTACCGAGGATCAGGTAGCTGAGGCTGCTTCAAAGAACCCTGATGTAATCGCAGGTAGTATGTCGGGGATTTACACGCTGATGTTCCAAACAGGCACTGGCGGTACAACCGGTCACGACGATTTCGGACAAAAAGGATACGACATTATGGGCGATTTTCTCTCCGGAGACCTTGCTTTGTCGGTATCTACCTATGGATGGTACAGAACCCTTACCCAATTTACCGTAACAACCGACTTTACCACCAATGGGAACTACATTGTATGGAGGTATTATTACAGATTAATCCGTTCAGCCAACTCGGTAATTGCTGCGCTTGGCGGAAACGATGCAGTGCCCGAACTTGATGCCAACAAACACATCATGGGGCAGGCTAAGGCAATGCGTGCACATTCTTACTTTTATCTGGCACAATACTACGCCAAAAGTTACAATCCTACCGAGGAGATCCTGCCGATTTACGACGACCCCACAACCCCCAACCAGCCAAAGAGTACAACTCAGGAGGTTTATGCTATGATTATCAAAGACCTCCAAGACGCCATATCGCTTCTGGGTAATTTCCAGCGTTCGGCCAAAAACGAGGTTAACAAACCCGTTGCTCAGGCCATTCTGGCATACGTTTACGCTACCATGGGGGGCAACGATAACCTTGCATTGGCAAAAAACCTGGCAGCCGATGTGATTGCTACAGGCGGATTTACCATCACACCTCCCGGATTGGTTACTTTCGCAGGTAGCGCAGCAGTGGGTGGTTTCAACGATGTAAGTTCACCCTCGTGGATGTGGGGCGTTGACCTTACCACCGACAATGGTTTGAACCTGATTTCGTGGTGGGGCCAAATGGACAAATTTACCTACAGTTACCAATGGGCAGGCGACCGCAAAGCCATCGATGCTGGATTGTATGCAGCCATTCCGGCTGACGACATCCGCAAAGGGCAGTTCGAGGTTGGAGGCTCTTATAACCTGGTTGCTTCCAATAAATTCTACCCTCCAGTTAGAACCATTGCAGCCCAACGTTTCATTACTACCGACTATGTTTACATGCGCATAGAGGAGATGTTTCTGCTGCATGCCGAAGTTGCTGCCAAAAGTGGTGATGAAACAGCTGCCCGCAACAGTTTGAAAACTTTCCTTGCACAGCGTATTCCCAACACCAGTTATGTAGATGGTTTAACAGGTCAGGCATTGCAAAATGAGATTTACCTGCAAACCCGAATCGAATTCTTTGCCGAAGGAAAAAGCTATTTGGCTATGAAACGCAACAAGGCCACCATTACCAGGGGTAGCAACCACCTCTCGTTTGTTGGCACACCTGTCGCATACGATGATCCAAGGCTTACCTTCGAGATTCCACAGTCTGAGATTCAGAACAACCCATTCATCAATTAAATTATTACTATGAAAAGAATAACTTTTTTGCTGCTCCTGCTGGTGCCTATCTTTGTCTTTACCAGCTGTGAAGATGACATAAAAGGCACCGAAGATCTGAACTATATCACCTTCGAGGCAGCTACCCTCAATATGGGAGTTCCCATCGATGGCTCAACCGAGCGTGAGATCAAACTCTATACGACTCAGGTTACTTCGGCCGACCGTACTTTCAAAATCAATGTCGTTTCGGCCTCGACTACCGCCACAACAGGTTCCTTTACTTTGCCAGCAACGGTTACGGTTCCGGCCAACTCCAATGTTGGAATTCTTACCATTGGCCTTTCTGATGTTAACATTGGAACCGCTGGTAAAAGAATCGTTCTAGAAATTGGTTCAGAGGAAGGCTTGTTTAAGGGAGCCAATGTTACGATTAATATTACTCAGATCTGCACCACCAACGACGTTTCACTACAAATTCTGTTTGACGGATATGCCAGCGAAACAACTTGGATTCTGAAAAACAGTTCAGGTGCTACAGTAGCAACCGGTGGTGGATACGCTGATGGCTTGGCCAGTTTTACAACCAAGTTCTGTCTGCCCAATGGTACCTATACCTTTACCATTTACGATTCTTATGGCGATGGATTGTCATGGCCAAACAATGGTAGTGCCACACTTACCAAAGGTACCACACAGCTGGGCCGTATCGTAGGTGATTTTGGAGCTGAAGCATCGGTAACTTTTACCGTTACTAAGTAAAATATCAATATTTGAATATTTCTCAGCAGAGGCTGTCTTTTTAAGGCAGCCTCTGCTTTTTTATACAGTTACTGCTTACAACAAAAACAGCCTTACTAGAGCAACCGTAAAGGATTGCATGCCTGCAACGCCCAAAGGTTTTGGATTGCAGGTATGGACTGTTCCATAAGAGGACGATGCACTGGGGAGAGATCTTATTGCCCGATGGGTTAGAGACTGGTTGGTAGACACATGTGTATCGCAAATATCTGTGCGTCTATGCGTAATAATGCAGGATTTGAACACAGAATCGCCCATCGCTTTCGAGGGGTAGAAAGAGAGTCTTGGGGATTCATTGGGCCTAAGAGAGGACTTATTGGTACTTGGAGAGCGTCGGGGTGACTGGATTCGAACCAGCGGCCTCGTCGTCCCGAACGACGCGCGCTACCAACTGCGCTACACCCCGATTTATATATAAGTTTGCAGCTATTTGTATGAATCAGAGATTCAAAAATAGACCAAACTTAAATCATCAAAGAACCACCAAAATTAATATTTAAACCTATAATTTGGCTTGCGTATGCGAAATGTTTCTGGTTAGAGTGTCGCCTCCTGAAATACAATTTCAGAGATTCCAGCAGGTCGAACTTCATCCACATAGATGCGCACCGTGAGTGTCCCGTCGGATATTCGCACAACCCGTTCGGAAGTCCAGACCAAATCGCCAGCATTGCGTGTGAATGTACCGCCGGCAACCCCTTCAAATTCGATGCGCTGCCACGAAGGTTCCTGATGGTCGCCTACCAATGCCCTTACCCGGTACACCCCATTTCTTACGCTAATCTGATAATCAAAATAATTGTTGGGATTTTGGGATTCGCCCGGCTCACCGCCGAACAATACCTTGCGCAACCGGGCATTGCTGCCTCTACGTTGATGAACCCACTCTACTCGGTCGGTTATGTTCCAGTCGCCCAACAGCCAGCCCAAACCCAGATGGTTCTCATAGGCCGACACATTGGAAGGGGCGCCACTTCTCTGTTGCCCTCGGCCAAAAAAGATCTGGCCCTTGGTAAAATGGGTTATAAAGCCGGGCTGTTGGCCATAATAGAGTTCCAGTAATTGGGGGAAACAGTTCACCTGATTGACAAATCGTTCTGCATATATGGGAGGTTCTGTTCGGTAAACCACAGCCAACCGGAGTGTCGACCATTCGCCAATTCCCCGGGCAGCGGCAAGCTGCTCGCCTTTTATAACCCTTTGATTGCGTCTGACCATTGGAGCAGATTCCAGATGATCAAAAATATAGTAGATCAGAGGATGGGAATCGCTTTGCAGACAGATGGTCGATATAGGCAACCCATTGTTGCCTATATGGCTTTCGACCCAAACCACACGGCAGTTTTCCATTGCCACGATTGGATGCAACTGCTCTCCGCGTCGTGAAAAGACATCGATGGCCATTCCCCCATATGTTTTTGTCCATAAAGGATCGTCGGTTGAAGTAGTATAGGCGAAAACGCCTTTATCTTCGTTGTTGCGCCAAACAAAGCCACCAGTGAATCCCACCGGAAAGTTGTAGGCGTGACGGTCAACAAGAGGGACACTGTGCTGCACAATACCCAACAAAACATCCCCCGAAAGCAATCCGTGTACAGCCTTGTTTTGGGCAATCTCCTTCACCTGCCTACTGTCGGCAACAAACAATTGGACACCCCCTACTCTAACAGCTGGCGACCGCCGGGCAACACGGCTCCAAGTTGTATGGGTATCAACTCTGAGGTGGATGTAGTGTTTTGTAATGGCCAATACCTCTACTTCACTCTGGTTGAATAGGATAACATCGCCCAGATCGACATTGAAATACTGAACATTTCCATATACAAAATCAGCAATTTCTACCACACGGGCTCCTGCTCCAATAGAAGAAAACAGAAACCAAAGGAAGAGAAGATGCTTCATATATGGGAAAACTTTTGCAATGTACTTTTGAGTGGGCACGACCTACAAACGCATTTGTAACCCGTAAAGGTTCAAATTTACAAATTTCAATCCAACCTCCCAGAAATCAAGCTGCATATCTGCTTGTGGTTAACACTGCTTTTACCTAAATTAGCCTCACTCTATCTCCCCCGTATGGGAAGGAATAGGGCTTAAGGATTCGGCGGAAATAAAATCTCCTCCATCCGATTGGGCCAACCCAACAACCATCAGAAACCAACCCTGTTCATTCTTAATGATTACCGTTTTTGTTCTATACCTGCTTATTTTAATGGGAATTGTTTTCCATTCGGCCCGCCGTTCAAAAACCAATGCCGATTTTATCATTGGTGGAAAAAAGATTTCGGGTTTCTCTCTCGCCCTTTCGGAGCGGGCTACCGGCGAATCGGCTTGGTTGTTGCTGGGCTTAACCGGTCATGCCTATGCAGAGGGTTTGTCGGCCATTTGGGTGGCAATAGGCTGCGTGGCTGGCATTTTCTTTCTCTGGATCTTTATGGCTGAGCCTTTGCAGAGATTAACTGAAAAAACGGGAGCCCAGACTGTTTCAGGTCTGTTTTTTAAAACCTTCGAAGGGCACACCCAAAAGATAGGGCTGCTTTCGTCGGGCATCATCATTTTCTTTTTTATGCTCTACATTGCTGCACAGTTCAGCGGCGCCGGGAAAATTTTCAACGACACCTTCAACATCGATCCATTCTGGGGTATGGTTGTTGGTTCTGCCTTAGTTACCCTCTATACTATGCTCGGCGGATTTATAACCGTGGTTGCAACCGATGCCTTTCAGGCAATGTTAATGGTGTTCACCTGCGTTGTTCTCCCCATCGTTGCCCTAATAGTGGCAGCCACCTACCATCTGCCTTTTGCCGGGGAGTTGCTGTTGGCCGACTTAACCACACCACGCAACGCAGTGGCATCATCGGGCGCGTTTCTTTTAATCTTAAATGGTTTAAGCTGGGCATTTGGGTACACAGGTCAACCACAGCTGCTTACCCGGATGATGGCCATGCGCAATCCTTCCGATACCCGCAGAGCGAGATGGCTGGCCATTGGGTGGACGCTGTTGGCTTACGGAGGAGCCTTCCTTATTGGGTTGGTGGGTTATCAGCTTGCCATGGCCGGTATTCTGGGCGATGCCACAGCGAGACTTACGCAAGACGCAGAAAAGATAATGCCGATAATGGTTATGACGCTCCTGAATCCATTGCTGGCAGGAATTCTCCTCTCGGGGGCCATCTCTGCTATGATGTCGACTGCTTCGTCGCAGCTTATGGTGGTTTCATCGGCCATAACCGAAGACTTATACCGACCGCTCAAAAAGAGGATACTTTCCGATCGCTCAATGTTAATGGGCAACAGAATAGCCACCCTTACAGTTGGGCTTTTTGCGTTTCTACTTGCCCTTACTATGGAGGAAACGGTATATGGGATGGTATCGTATGCTTGGAGCGGCATCGGCGCAGCATTCGGTCCAGCAGTGTTGCTGCTGCTATTCTGGAAAAGGTTTTCGGCAGCTGGAGTATATGCCAGTATGCTTACCGGAACCATCACTGCTGTGATTTGGAAAACTTGGTTAACCGACAGCACGGGCATTTCAGAACGAATGGCCTCCTATTTACTGGCATTTACAGCGGCAATCCTCTTTAGTTTGCTGTTTCCGGTTAAAGACCGGCTACCGAAAACTTAAATATGGTAGTTGAAACGAAGCGTTCTCCTGGCACCAACAATGTGGATGGAAAATGTGGTTGATTTGGACTATCGGGAAAGTGTTGCGTTTCGAAACAGAAGCCGCCCCGCCTAACAAAGGGTTGACCGCTCTTACCAATTTCGCTTCCCTGAAAGTGGTTCGCTGTGAAAAACTGCATGCCCGGTTCGGTGGTAAAGACCTCCATATAGCGGCCACTTTCTGGTTCATAGGCACTTCCCGCAAATGCAAGCTCCCCCGGCTCTTTATTCAGTACGTAATTAAAATCGTATCCCGATGCGATTGTAAGCTGTGGGTGCTCCTCATCGATTCGCTCGCCAATGGCACGCGGTGATCTGAAATCGAGCGGAGACTCGGCAACCCCGACAAACTCACCTGTAGGAATCATCAGCTCATTGACTTCGGTAACATCATCGGCATTGATTACTACAACGTGTTCCAATACATTGCCATTGCCCTCACCGCGGAGGTTAAAGTAACCATGATTGGTTAAGTTGATATGGGTTGGAGCATCAGATTCGGCCTCATAATCGATGCGCAATTCATTCTCTTCGGTTAGTGTAAATACTACCGTTACCCTTTTATTTCCGGGAAAACCATAGGTGCCGTCGGGGCTTTCGAGGGTCATGGCAACTCGGTTGCCCGTTTGGTTGGCCTCCCAAACCTGTCGAGAGAAGGTACTTGACCCAGAGTGCAGGGTGTTGCCATTGTTGTTGGCTTCCAATGGATAGGTGATATCGCCAATGGTAAAAGCAGCTCCCCCAATTCGGTTTGCAAAGGGGCCGACTGTAGCTCCATGACTGGCGCTATATTGCACATAGTCGGCGATACTGGAGAAGCCCAGCATAACATCGGCTAAAGAGCCATCTCTACTGGGTGCATATATGGAAACAATCTTTGCTCCATAGTTGGTAAGCGTAACCACCATTCCGCTGCTATTGGACAGTGTAAACAGAGTAGTTTCTTTGCCGTCTATCACCGATTGAAAATCGGCAAGGGTATAGGGCAATTCTAGACCTTTGGGATTTTCTGAACAGGCCCCCGATAGTAGTAGCGTTGCCAATAAAAAAAGTGCCGTATTTTTCATTTTTTCAGTCGATTGGTTGAGCCCGAAAGTACAAAAAATTGACAATCGGAGGGTTTAATTCTAAATATTTAGGCAATGTATAGCAAGAGAGGAAACTTTAGACCCCACTGTTTGTTGAGGTATATGGAACACAATTTCAATTAAGGTTGGCAGGATTATCAGAAAATGCACCTCTATAATGAGACATTGCCCTTCGTCTGCCATTGTACAACCAATTTACAGCTTACTATGAAAGTGGCAATTTCGGGATACCGTGGTCTTATAGGAAAAAGACTGGAGCGTAAATTATCGGCGGCAGGGCATGAGATTGTCAGGCTTGAACGTCGCCTGCTTTACGACTATTCCCACGAACAACTTGCCCTTCGTTTGAAGCGAACCGATGCTATTGTGCATCTTTCGGGGGCCCCCATCCTCAAACGGTGGACTGCGGCCAATAGAAAGGTTATGCACAACAGCAGGATTGTTACTACCCATAACATCGCTGGAGCGATCAAGAAATTGGCTCCTGAAGAGTGCCCAAAGGTAATGGTATCGGCATCGGCCATTGGGTTGTACAAACCCAATCACCTCCATTCGGAAGATAGCCGCGATTATGCTGGACATTTTGCGGCCCAGCTGATTGTAGATTGGGAAGCAGCCAATGCCAGTCTGCCCAATGGAATTAGAAATGTGATTTTCAGGATTGGATTGGTGCTCGACCGCGAAGCCGAACTGATTAAAAAACTCAAACTTCCCTTCCTTCTTTTTGCAGGTGGTCCTATTGGAAATGGTCGTCAACCTTTTCCCTTCATTCACTTAAACGACGTTACTGCCGCTATCGAATGGGCCATTAAAGAATCAGCCGCGCAGGGCGTTTACAACTTAGTCGCCCCTGAGCAGGTAAGCAATGCCAAATTTTCGGCTGGGTTGGGCAAAAGATTGCACAGGCCTTCATGGTTCCCGGTACCCCGGTTTCCGCTAAGGCTCCTTTTCGGCCAAGCCGCTCAGTTGGTATATGAAAGTCCTGCCGTTGAGCCAACCCGACTGGTGCGTGAAAAATTTTCGTTCGCTTACCCTACACTCGATGGGGCGCTGGATCAAATTTTTGAATCGAAAGCATGATTAGAGTCGGCTTCTTAGCAGGGTAAATTCCTGTTGTAAAAGATTGGGAAGCCTGTCGCCATATTTACTGTAGGACTCTTCAATAAGCTTGCACTCCTCCTTCCACTGGTCAGTGCTGACTTCAAGCAGTTCTGGTAGGCTTGGAGCCACATCCTCGATGCCCTTCAGATTGATATCTTTGGCCAAAGGCACATAGCCAATGGGCGTTTGCTGCGCTTCTATCTGGTTGCTGCAGCGGTTGAATATCCACTCCAGCACTCTGATATTGTCGCCATACCCGGGCCAAAGCCATTCTCCTTCCCTATTTTTCCTGAACCAGTTGACGTTAAAAATTCGGGGCAACTTGTGCTTATTCGGAGCTTGCAAACCCATATCGATCCAGTGCTGAAAGTAATCGCCCATATGATAACCGCAAAAAGGAAGCATGGCAAACGGATCACGGCGAACCCCTGCCTTCAGTCCAATGGCAGCCGCAGTAACTTCCGAACCAACAATAGACCCCATAAATACACCATGGTTCCAGTTGTAGGCTTCAAAAACCAGTGGGACAGTGGAGGGTCGTCGCCCTCCAAACAGAAAAGCAGAAATAGGTACACCCGCTGGATTTTCCCATTCCGGATCGATGGCAGGGCATTGGGCGGCAGGCGCCGTGAACCGTGCATTGGGATGGGCAACCAGCTCTCCGGTTGCTGGATCGTGAACCTTGTTTTTCCAATTTATGGTACCGGAAGGACAACCATGCCCGATCCCCTCCCACCAAACATCACCATCAGGTGTTAAGCCAACATTGGTAAAGATGGCGTTCTCCTGCATACTGAGCATGGCATTGGGATTGGTATCCATTGAAGTCATGGGGGCCACACCAAAGAAACCGGCTTCAGGATTTATGGCATAAAGCCGTCCATCGTGGCCAAATTTCATCCATGCGATATCATCTCCTACGGTTTCGACCTTCCATCCCGGAATGGAAGGAATTAGCATAGCCAAATTGGTTTTACCACACGCGCTGGGAAACGCTGCAGCTGCATAGATCTTTTCACCTTTGGGATTGGTAATCCCCATAATCAGCATATGCTCGGCCATCCAGCCTTGCTGACGGGCCATATAGGAGGCGATGCGCAGGGCAAAACACTTCTTACCAAGCAGTGCATTGCCACCATAACCCGATCCATAAGACCAAATTTCGCCCGTTTCGGGAAAATGGGAGATGTATTTTTTTTCAATAGGGGCACACGGCCAGGCAACATCCTGCTGCCCGGGGTCCAAAGGTGCACCCACCGAATGAACAGCAGGTACAAAATAGCCATCGGTACCCAGCAGATCGAGTACCGCTTGCCCCATGCGGGTCATTAGACGCATGTTTACCACCACATAGGCCGAATCGGTAATTTCAACGCCAATATGGGCTATTTCGGAGCCTAAAGGCCCCATGCTGAAAGGAATAACATACATGGTTCGTCCCCGCATAGACCCCCTGTATAAATCGCGCATGGTCTGCTTAAGTTCTTCTGGGTCGCGCCAATTGTTGGTAGGTCCTGCATCTTCGGGTCGCTTGGTGCTTATAAAGGTGCGGTCCTCGACCCTGGCAACATCCGATGGATCGCTTTGAAAGTAGTAGCTGTTGCGACGCTTCTCGGGATTTAGTTTAACGGCAGACCCAGAAACCACCATATCATCAAGCAAACGTTGGTTCTCCTCTTCAGAACCGTTGCACCAATAAACTTCGCTGGGCCGACAAAGTTCAATCCATTCATCAACCCATGCTT
Source organism: uncultured Prolixibacteraceae bacterium (assembly GCA_964349885.1). Classification (GTDB taxonomy): domain Bacteria; phylum Bacteroidota; class Bacteroidia; order Bacteroidales; family Prolixibacteraceae; genus UBA1413. Next base: position 13,164 of record CAYGIQ010000057.1, read on the forward strand.
TGAGTTTTGTGTGATTCGTCATAATGTATCGTTTCCATACAGTTTAAAAAATTGTAGCCGCCATTTGGGAAAATGGCAGCGACAGGCAGAGAAAATGGCCTTAATGGGCGACAGCAATTGGTTACTGCCTTTTCATAGGTTTGGTATGGCTTATTCTCTGTTTGACAAAGATAAACTTATCGCAGAAATTAAAGGTTGGATGAAACAGGCTATTTTCCTGAATTTTGTCATTGAAAATTCAACCTCAATGATAGCTGAATCGAATTAAACCATCGAATGTTAACATAAACAAATGCACTGAATGAATAGCTTTTAGGAGGCTCAATACATCAGCCATTAAAACTTTATACAACTCGCTCTACCCATCCGAAAACCATTGTCAAACGCATAAACCTCCATAATATGCAGGAGTAATACGCTACAGTTCAGGCTGTAAAAACAGAATTTTGCAACAAGTTGGCTTAAGACCGGGGATGGAAGTGCGAGATGGTACTTTTCAAATACTCCTTGTCGAGATGGGTATAAATCTCGGTAGTTAATATAGACTCATGCCCAAGCATTTCCTGGACTGCACGCAGATCGGCTCCCCCATTCACCAGATGGGTTGCAAAAGAGTGGCGAAAAGTGTGCGGACTGATTTTCTTCTGCAAGCCAACCTGGGTGGCAAGATTTTTAATAATGGTGAAAATCATTACACGGCTCAATTTTTTACCCCTTCGGTTAAGGAAGAGCACGTTTTGATTCTCTTTGTTTACAGATAAGCACTTACGATATCCCTCGAGGTAGATAGTGATTTCGCGCATTGCGTTCTGACTAATGGGAACCAAACGCTCCTTATCGGCTTTACCCTCAACCCTAAGATAACCCTGATCGAAATGCAGATTGCTAATCTTTATGTTTACCAACTCCGATACACGCAACCCGCAGCTGTATAGCGTTTCGAGCATGGCCCGATTTCGCTGGCCTTCAGGTTTGATGATATTTACAGAGTCGATGAGCAGGTCAATTTCCTCAATGCTAAGCACATCGGGCAGCTTTCGTCCAATCTTGGGAGATTCCAACAAGGATGTGGGATCGTGCAGCATCTTTTCTTCGATTAACAAAAATCGAAAGAAGGATTTGATACCAGAAATGGTCCGTGCCTGTGTACGGGGACTAACACCCTGTTCATTGAGCCACTCCACAAACTTTTTTAGATGCTGTAATTTTACCTTTTCAGGGGTAATTTTTTGGTAATTGGCATCCAGAAAGACATTTAATTTATTGATATCGTTAATGTAAGCAGATACTGAATTTTGCGACAACGATTTTTCCAGCCTCAAAAAATTCTCAAACCCCTTCTTCGTCTCAGACCACCTCATAACAATTAATTAAATTGATTAAAAACCGCTCAACAATCCTTCGACCCTCTGCATCGAAAATTATTTTACTTTTGAAAAATAAATAAGCTCCTTCTATAATACCGTAGCGTAGCGTTTATAAAAGTAGTTATTCTAAGTCATATACAACAAAAAAATATGAATATTCTCATAATTAACGGCCCCAATCTCAACTTGCTCGGCAAGCGTGAGCCCGGTATTTATGGTAATAAGGGATTTGAAAAGCATTATGAGCAGTTAAAATTGGCCTATCCAACAGTTATGTTCGATTATTTTCAATCCAATATTGAAGGTGAGCTAATCGACAAGTTGCATGCTTTTGGTTTTACTGGCGATGGTATTATACTGAATGCCGGTGCTTATACCCATACCTCTATAGCTATTCGAGATGCCATTGCAGCCCTTCGGGTAGCGGTAGTAGAAGTTCATATAACAAACACCCTGAGTCGAGAGGAGTTTCGGCACACCTCGGTAATTGGTCCGGTTTGCAAGGGGTGCATCATGGGTTTTGGACTCAACTCATACAACTTGGCGGTAGAGAGTTTTATGGTCGCACCGGCAGATTGAACCTTTTGCATTGTAAACAATGGTTAACATACCCGCCGATAGTCGTGGGGTTCGCAGCATATTATTTACTTTTGCACCATCCACAAATTGACCATTTATGAGATTGACCAAAATTGTTGCCAGCATCTCTGATCTGAATTGTGATGTTGATTTTATTCATAAGCTGTTTGAAGCCGGGATGAACGTTGCCCGCATAAATACAGCACACATTACTACTGAAAC
>CAYGIQ010000058.1:0-15075 GCA_964349885.1 uncultured Prolixibacteraceae bacterium
GAGGATATATTGGAAATTACAAAAGGCAAAGAGTTGCACTGCGATTCATGTAAAAGCGATTGCTGTCGCACGTGTTTTTCACGCGACAATGGCGCTCTATTTCAAAAACTTTCGCGTGCTGAACTCGATTTGCTGGTGAGCTCTAAGTTTAACGTAAAGTTTAAGGCTGGGGAGACCATCATGAAGCAAAATACCGTCTCAACCAACATCGTTTGCCTTCGAAGAGGCATAGTTAAAATCTATGTAGAGGGTTCGAAGGAAAAGGATATCATACTGAAGGTGATGAAGGATACCGGCATCATTACAGGGGGTGCGTTGCTGAGCGAGAGCCTTCGTCCGTTTACGGTTGCAGCAGTAACAGACGTTGAGTGTTGTTTTATCAACTCAGACCGGGTGTTTGAACTTTTTTCGACCAACAGTGAATTTGCCTTTGCGCTGGTTCAACAGTACCACGAACTCACCAATCATATGTTCAATAAACTGGTGAACCTCACCTTGAAATATATGCCAGGAAGGGTGGCCGAAACCATTCTTTATTTAAAGAACGATGTCTTCCATGAAAACCCCTTCCCAGTGCCGTTTTCACGCCAGGAACTGGCCGAAATGTCGGCCATGACTAAAGAGAGTTTTGTCCGTATTTTAAAAGAGCTAAAAAGCTCCGATTCCATTCAATTTGAAGGAAAATATTTGAAAGTGATTGACCAAGAGTCACTTGAAGCCATAAGCCGCAATGGGTAATTGACATATGTCAATGAATTCCATGTTTCAGTCCACTCAGGACAATGATGCATTCCGGCTCATTCATTTGTAAATATCATACGCTTTGAGGCCAGCTTAATTGATGGGCTTGTTATTTTTGGATTGTGAATAAAAGTAATTTTTACACACGCCAAAATGGAAAAGTTTAAAATGATTAATAACAAACCAAATCCTTCAGTTATGGGAGCGAAAAATGTATTCAGAATTTTCTTTTTGTTGTCTGTTGCGGTGATATTTTCATTGGCATCATGCGTTAAGGAAGGTCCAATGGGTCTTGCTGGCATCGATGGTGTTGATGGTACAAGCGGAAAAGACGGAAAGGATGGCGCAGCAGGTACAGCATCTTGTATTGCATGCCACAATTTAACCACCAAAAATACCGTAAATGCTCAGTTGGTAGCCTCTGCTCACAGCGTAATGCCTAGCAAGCAAACCGGAGCCAATTGTGTTGCTTGTCACTCTCACGAGGGTTTCATCGAGTCTTTGACCAATGTAAAGACCAAAACCTTTACAGCACTGACCAGTGCTTCGGGTCTCAACTGTGCTTCGTGTCACACTTCACACCAAACCTTCGACTTTACCAAAGATGGTCAGGACTTTGCACTGCGCACAACGGCTGCTGTTCCTATGTTCATGAATACCAACATCGTTATCGATATGGGTACATCCAATATCTGTGTTAACTGTCACCAACCCCGTGCCGTTGCTCCCGTAGCCAACGTCGATGGCAACTTTACCGTAACAAATTTCCGTTATGGGCCACACTACGGAGTACAGTCGGTTGTAAGTGAAGGCCTCTGGGGTTACCACCACCCACAGGGTACCACCGCCATTCCTGCTGCCGGTTCGCATCCGCACCGTAAAAACGCTTCCTGTACAACTTGTCACATGCACGACAGTACCAATCCTGCACAGGGTGGTCATAGCTGGTCGGTAGGTGCCAACGCTTGTAACAGCTGCCATAGCACCATCAACTCCGTTGCAGCCATCGAGGCTTCACAAGCTGAGTACTACACCTTGTTCAACCAATTGGGCGCAAAACTTCTCGAAGCTGGAGCTTTGGAAACAACTTCCACTGGTTCGCTGCAGCCCAAAGCTGGTACGTACCCGATTGCCGTGGCTGGAGCCCTCTTCAACTACCGTTTGCTTTATGGCGACCACAGTGGAGGTTTGCATAACCCTGCTTACGCCAAAGCGCTCATCAAAAACTCTATCGAAGCGCTCAACTAATCCGCTGCCTGCAGCGTAAGTTCTTTACACTACTTTAAAAAACATTGCATATAAGTTTGCAAGGGATTTCATCCCGCCGGAAGACACCCGGCGGGATGAATATCCGGAGCATGCTTCATGATCATTTTACTGATGCTTGGGCCAGGACAAAAAGTTTAATCTGAATGGAAACTGCCGACCAATCATCAGATCAAAAAAAAACGTAAACAATATACAGATGAAAAAAACACTGATTCTGCTCCTCTTTTCAACCATGACGTTGTTTATGGGCGGATGTGTATACGACTGGATTGTTCCGGAAGAGGTGCCTGAAATACCCACCGATGTGGAGATCAGTTTCGCTCAGCAGATACTTCCCATTTTTACCAATGGCAACAACTGCACATCATGCCACCGTTCGGGAGGTACTCCTCCCGACCTGTCGGAAGCGAATGCCTACAGCCAGATCAATACCACCAAATACATGAACCGTTCCAATCCGGCTGAAAGTGGAATATATAAGATACCCGGACCAACTGGTACAACCCACCGCCACAAGGTGTATACTGCTCAGCAGGCAGCGCTTATCCTGGCATGGATTGAACAGGGTGCTAAAAACAACTGACCTTTTAATCAACTACTACTATGAATAAAATCATAACCTTTATACTCTGTTTTATCCTGGCAGTACCGGTTGTTGCACAAGACGAGTCTTCTGAAAGAACAAAGGGCCGTCCGGTAAGGGCTCCTTTTAGCAGTGGGTTGCTTATGGATAACCAAACCTCTGTTATTTATGCTCCCAAAACGTTGGAATACGCAATACAGCACAAATTTGGAAGCATACAGAATGGCCGTTCCGATCTTTATGGACTGTATGCTCCTGCCTACGACATCCGTTTAGGGCTGGTGTATGTGCCTGTTCGTAATTTCCAGGTGGGATACGGACTCAGCAAGCGCAATATGTACAGCGACTTTAGCGCCAAATGGACCATCTTCGAACAAACCCGTGAGGAGACTATGCCCGTGGCCGTTACCCTTTACGGAAACTTTGCCATTGATGGCCGCAGTTCTGAGCTTTTCAAATCGCGTGTATACAATCACTCTTCCGATCCTTACCATCCATTTAACGCTCAACGCTATCGTTTTAGTCAACGGTATTCCTATTTCTCGCAGCTGATTATCGGTCGTCGTTTCAACGACTGGTTGAGTTTGCAAACAGCGGTTAGTTTTACCCACTTTAACCTTTCAGAACGTACGGGCGATCACGATAAAATTGGTGCACATTTTAATGGTAGGATTAAATTTAGTCCCCAGAGTGCTGTGCTATTCGCCTACGACGCGCCCCTTAAAATTAAGGAGATTTCTGAGCAGCGTGAATTCATCAACCATCCAATGCCTACCCTTTCGGTGGCTTGGGAGGTTGCTACCAGTACCCACGCATTTCAAATCTATTTAAGTTCCGCATCATCTATATTACCACAGGATAATATCCTCTACAACCAAAACGACTGGCGCGAGCGCAACTTTTCTATTGGCTTCGTCATTACCCGGTTGTGGGGCTTTTAATTAATTTCTAAATATTTTACGTATGAAAAAGAGAAATCTGTTGTTAGTTCTGGGTTCTTTGTTCCTTGGTGTACTCATGATGTCTTTCATGAATCTTCAGGATCAGAAACCAGGTGCTCCCTGGACCATTCCAGCAGCGTACAAAACCAAAGTCAATCCGCATAAAGACGATGCCAGCCTCGTGCGCACCGGTCGTACCCTTTGGGCACAGCATTGCCGTTCTTGTCACGGTAACATGGGATTGGGCGACGGACCACGTGCCCGTACCATGAAAACCTTCCCCGGCAACTTTAAAGATGCTGATTTTCAGAAGCTCACCGATGGAGACATTTACTACATGTCTTTCGTAGGTCGCGATGAAATGCCCAATTTCGAAAAAACCGTTACCGACGACGAAGAGCGTTGGGCTATCGTTAACCTTATCAGAACGATGAAGTAATCGTTTTTCTTAAGGTGCATTGAATTCCTGTGTTAAACCGGAATTCGATGCGCCATTTTTTTTCTTAAATCAGGTTCCATGCAAAACATCACAAAATTTCTCGTCTCGCTCTTTTTAGTGACAGGCTTTTATACCGCCGATGGACAGGAAGTGGTTATGCGTTCTGAAAATGCGCTTTGTTTGGGCTGCCACAGCCAACAAACTTTTACCATGTTCAACGAATGGACAGGGCGCGAGGAAAGAAGGTTGATGAATCCGTATCATATCATCGATACGACGCTCTTTTTAACTGGAGTCCACCAAACCTTCTCATGTGTCGACTGTCACTCCATGGATTATGAAGAGTATCCACACTTACGTGAACTCAAGCTCGAACCTATGATGTCGTGCAACGACTGCCATGGTGGGGATCCTTATTATGCCCATTATCAGTTCGATCGAATCGAAGAGGAATTTGAGAAAAGTGTGCATTCCCTAAAAGGTGGCGATAATTTTTCGTGTGCCAAGTGTCACAATCAGCACTATTACCGGCCTACAGCTCGCACCAGTGCCAATGTTGCCGATATTGTTTCGGCCGACAATCAGATGTGTCTTTCATGCCACACCGATGCTGCTCGGTACCGTCTTACCACAGTTCAGGATTTTCCAGTTTTCCGCGAAGTTCACGCCTGGCTGCCCAACCATGAACTCCATTTCAGAAGCGTTCGCTGCATCGATTGCCATACTGCATTCGAAGATGATTTAATGGTAGCTCACAACATTCTTACAAAAGAAGAGGCTGTCCGCAATTGCTCCGAGTGCCACTCGGCCAATACACTGCTAAGGGCAACACTCTATCGCTACGAAAACATTCAGTCCCGTCAGACCAACGGGGTTTTTGCCTCTATTCTTCAAGAGCAACCTTATATAATTGGCGCCAACCAGGTGCCCATCTTCAAATTCTTAAGTGTTGCACTGTTATTGGCTACCATTTTTGGCATTGCCATTCATGCTACCGTTCGTGTTGTATCTAAAAGAAAAAAGTGATGAGTGCAAATAAAGTATATTTCTATCCCCTTTGGCTGCGCATCTGGCACGTAATAAACGGACTGGGTATGGTGGTTCTTATTCTTACTGGTTTTATCATGCATTGGGGGATTCATGGTTCAGTAATCGATTTCTATTTTGCCGTTAACCTTCACAACATTACCGGAATTCTGGTAGGCATCAGCTATATTTTCTTTTTTGTCGGCAACATTGTTTTTTACAATAGCCGCTACTACCGTATTAAAATTAAAGGCTGGCACCGTCGCATTGCCAAACAGGCCAAGTACTATGCTTATGGTATGTTCAAAGGACAAAAGGCTCCTTTCCCGGTCAACGAAAAGCGTAAGTTCAATCCTCTTCAGAAATACTCCTACTTCTATACCATGTATCTGGTGTTGCCACTTATTGTAGCATCTGGAATGGCATTGTTGTTTCCTGAGTATATCATTGAAGAGGTTTACGGTTACAATGGGGTTTTCCTCACTGCAATGGTTCACGCAGCCCTGGGTTTCCTCGTTTTTTTGTTCCTGATAGTACATATCTACGCTGCCTCAATAGGCAGAACACCCTGGCAAAATTTTAAAAGCATCGTCGACGGATGGCACGAAGTTCACGACCTTCCCGAGGCAACTGCCAACGACCCTAAAGAGTAATACCCTCAGCCACTGCTCCCAATTTTTGAGCATTCTGTCGGAGATGTATTTTGCAATCCGACCTAACCACGACTAAATATACGCAACATGAAACTACCACAAACGCTTAGAAACTGGACATCCATTGCAGGTACTGCACTGGCAGTATTTAGTCTATTGATCATTGTATTCCTCTTCATAGTCTCCATTCTTTTTGATGCAGGCAGCTCCTATCTTGGCATATTCATTTATATGATAATGCCCTTATTCTTGGTTCTTGGCCTTGTTCTTATTCCGGTTGGAATGTTGCTAACCCGACGAAGAATGCGTCGTTTGCATCAGGACAGTGCCGATTTACATTGGCCAATGATCGATTTCAACGACAAGGGGGTGCGCAACGCATCGGCCATTTTTGTGGTAGGAACAGTAATTTTTTTGGCCCTCTCCGCCATTGGTAGCTACGAAGCTTTTCACTATACCGAATCGGTTGAATTTTGTGGTACCGTTTGCCATAAAGTGATGGAACCTGAATATGTAGCCTACCACGAATCGTCGCACGAGCGAGTTAAATGTGTCGATTGTCACGTGGGAAGTGGCGCCGACTGGTACGTGAAAAGTAAAATGTCGGGTCTTTACCAGGTTTACTCTGTAGCTTTCAATAAATATCCTCAACCCATCGCAACTCCGGTGCATAATCTACGTCCTGCTCGTGAAACCTGCGAGGAGTGTCATTGGCCCGAAAAATTTTACGATCGTAAGCTGAAACTAAAGCGTTCCTATCTTGCCGACTACGAAACCACAGAGTGGGATATTCAAATGGTTATGAAAACCAGTGCTTCTTACGATGCGTTTGGCCTGCAGGAGGGTATTCACTGGCACATTAACCCCGATGTTAAAATCGAATACATTTACGACCCCGAAGATCCCCGGCAGATTCCCTGGGTAAAATATTCCAATCAGCAAACTGGCGAAATTTACACCTACATCGACGAGGACTCATACTCCGATCGTGACTTATGGGCCAATCAGGAAGTTCGTACCATGGACTGTATCGACTGCCATAACCGCCCTTCGCACAACTATCTACCTGAACAGGACTTCATTGACAAGGCCATAACTGCCGGCAAAATTTCGCGTGAGATTCCCGAAATCAAAATGGCAATTATGCAGGTTTTGACCCAAGACTTTGAGTCGAAGGAGAAGGCTTTTGAAGAGATCGAAATACAACTCGTGGCGTATTACGATATGATGTATCCCGAAGTACTCGAAGAGCAACGTGACCAACTAGATCTGGCCATCGCAGCGGTAAAGGAAGGCTATAGCCGAAACATATTTCCCTACATGAAGGTTCGCTGGAATGTATATCCCAACCATTTGGGACATCTTGAAACCGATGGCTGCTACCGTTGTCACAACGATCGCCATCGCACAGAATCGGGGCGTACCATCTCCCGCGACTGTAATCTTTGTCATGATATTACCGGACAGGGCCGACCCAGTGAAATGAAATATGCCACAGGACAGGAGCGACTTGAATTTGAGCATCCCATTGAAATTGGTACTGCTTGGAAAGATTTTCTTTGCTCTGAATGCCACTTCCGGCTTTATTGATTGAATTATCCTATCTTTTTCATACGAACCCGGCCTTGCAGAAATTTTTGCGGGCCGGTTTTTTTTTGCCCATCATAAAGACTGCATAACTTTTTGCCACAAGTGAAGCCGTTGGTCAAAAATGCCTTATTTTGTAAAAAACTTCTGCTATGCATGAATATGCCAACTTGCTCAGGAAAATGATTGCCATTCCTTCGGTTAGTGGCGACGAGGCCGGGGCAGCCTCTTTAATTCGCAGTTTCTTATCCGATAGGGAAGTGCCTTACAATATTCTGCACAACAATACTTGGGCGGTTAATCTACATTTTGATGCCCTAAAGCCTAATCTTTTGTTCAACAGCCATGTAGATACGGTTAAACCTGTGCCTGCATGGAGCTGCGATCCGTTTGGGGCGGTCTTGGAAGGCGACCGGATCACGGGTCTGGGGAGCAACGATGCCGGAGGACCTTTGGTTACCTTGCTGGCCGTTTTTATGCATCTGTATGCCCGCACCGATCTGCCTTACAATCTTATTTTTGCTGCCACTGCCGAGGAGGAGACCTCAGGCCCCAAAGGTTTTTCCTCCATTGTGCCTGAATTGCCCGAAATTGCTCTGGCCATTGTGGGGGAACCTACCCGTATGGAACTCGCCGTGGCTGAGAAGGGGTTGCTGGTGCTCGATTGTGTTGCTCGTGGGGTGTCGGGGCATGCTGCCCGTGAGGAGGGCGTTAATGCAATCCATCGTGCCATCGACGACATCACTGCGCTTCGTCAACTTACCTTCGATAAGGTTTCCCCAGTGCTGGGCCCTGTTAAACTTACCGTAACTCAGATCGAAGCCGGAACCCAGCACAATGTGGTACCCGACAGCTGTCGGTTTGTGGTAGATGTCCGCACCAACGAATACTATTCGAACGAAGCTGTATTTTCAATGATTTCCGCTGCTGTTAACGCTGAAGTCACTCCCAGATCACTCAGGCTCAACTCCTCAGGGTTACCCGAGAACCACCCTCTGGTGGATCGCGCAAAGCTTATGGGTGTCAGCTGTTACGGCTCTCCTACTACCAGCGATCAGGCTGTTATGCCCTGGCCGTCTGTAAAAATTGGCCCTGGCGATTCGGCACGGTCGCATACCGCCGATGAGTACATTTATATTTCTGAAATGACCAACGGATTCGAACTTTACCTAAATTTGATCGATCAACTGAAAATCTGACCCTTACTTGTTTCTTGGTCAGGACTTATAAAACCATCCTTATGAAAATATTTTTCCGCACCATGCTGGTGCTGTTTCTGATGGCCAGCTGTGGTGGACACCATCCCTACTCACAATTTTCCGAATCGGATGTATCGTATCACGCCGATGACCGATTGCTGGTCGAATCGCTGCTCGAACAGTTCAAAGAGGAGCGGAAGGGAGCCTCGGGTGAGATTATGCTGAAAGTTGCTCAGGCTTTGCTCGAAACACCGTATGTGGCGCATACCCTCGAAAATGGCAAAGATGAACAATTGGTGGTTAACCTCCGTGGCGTTGATTGTACAACCTATGTAGAAACCGCTCTGGCTCTGACGAAAACCATACAGTCGAAGCAACCCTCGTTTGAAACTTTTGCCGGGCATTTGCAGAACATTCGTTACCGCAGTGGGGAGCGAAATGGATACCTATCGAGGTTGCATTATTTCAGCGATTGGATTTTCGACAACCATCAGCGTGGAAATGTAGAGGATGTGTCGCGCTCCATTGCCCATATTCTCTACCCCAATTTGGTTAATTTCATGAGCACGCATCCACAAAGCTATCAGGTGCTGCGCGATTTCCCCGAGCTGATAGAAGAACTTGAAGTTCAGGAAGCAGCCATATCGGAGCGTATGGCGTGGTACATACCCAAAAATCAGCTATTGGAGCTCGAGGACAGTCTTAAAGATGGAGATATCGTAGCCATTACCACGATGATAGGTGGTCTGGATGTAACCCACACAGGACTCGTAATATGGAAAGAGGGGCGGGCACATCTATTGCATGCCAGTTCTGTGGACATGAAGGTTGTAGTATCACCCAATACCCTTGGGGAGTATCTGGATTCGGGCCGGAATATTTCTGGAATTATGGTCGCCCGTCCGCTTTAATCAGTTCTGATCGGCGGCTTTCCGGGTGGCAGTAAGGGTCATATCACCTTCAGGAGTTGAGACCTTGCCATTAAATATTTCCCCTTCCAACTTGGCAGTTATCGGAATGTAGTTGTATTCAACCTCTACGCCAAAACTGTAATTTCCGTCTACTACCTTGAGATTTTTAATGGGAATAGCATACCCCTGGATCTTAATCTCTCCGGTAACTGTACCCTCTTTTTCAACAAATACCATTTGGCCCTTACTGTATTCGCTGGGCGCATAAGGTACTGTGTAATCCCAAATGCCTAAAAGCTTGCTTAGGTCGTTGGCTTTGAGTGCCGGACTGGCCATCCATAGAACAGCCACAAGTAAGATCAATTTTTTCATGCTTTTCAATTTTGGCATCAATATAGCATCATTTTTTAATTTCAGATGCTTTCTGCTGGCAAAATCGAACGTGTAGCCCTATTAAAATATATCGCGCATTTTCTCAAAGAAGCTCTTCTCCGATTCTGAGGGGCCACCCTTAAAACTGGCTAATTCTTGTAGCTTTTCGAGTGCCTTTTTCTCTTCGGCAGTCAGCTTCTGGGGTACCCATACACGCACTTTTACGAGCAAGTCGCCTCTTCCATAGCCATTTACATCGGGTAATCCCTTGCCGCGCAGCCGCAGAATCTTTTCGGGTTGAGTACCCGCTTCTACTTTTACCTTTACTTTGCCATCGATAACCGGTATTTCGGCGGTCGTTCCGAGTGCAATTTGAGGGAATGTAAGAAAAAGCTGATAAATCAGGTTGTTGTTGTCGCGCATGAGGTCAGGATGTTCCTCTTCCTCGATAAGTACCAATAGGTCGCCATTAACACCCCCTCTGCGGCCGGTATTTCCCTTGCCCGACACATTCAGCTGCATTCCTTCGCCCACCCCGGCCGGAATCCGTATGGAAATTACCTCCTCGTCGCGGGTTACCCCTTCTCCGTTGCAATGCACACACTTGTCGGTAACGGTCTGCCCTTCGCCCGAACAGGTTGGACAGGTAGATGTGGTTTGCATTTGCCCAAGAAGGGTATTGGCGATTCGGGTAACATGGCCACTTCCCCTACAGGTATTGCAAGTGTTAAACGATGAGGTGTCTTTGGCTCCTGTGCCGCTGCAATGCGTACAGGCAACATATTTTTTTACTTTCAGCTTTTTTTCAACCCCTGCTGAGATTTCTGAAAGGGTGAGTTTAACCTTGAGACGAAGGTCGGAGCCGCGGTTTACACGCCGCGACCGGCCCTGTCCTTGACCACTAAAGCCACCAAAGCCGCTGAAACCTCCAAAACCCCCGAATGCATCTCCGAAAACATCACCAAACATAGAGAAGATGTCGTCCATCGACATGTTCTGACCTCCGCCATAACCACCTCCATTGCCCATGCCAGCATGGCCAAACTGATCGTATCGTTGCCGTTTATCCTTGTTGCTCAGTACCTCGTAGGCTTCGGCTGCTTCCTTGAATTTCTCCTCGGCCTCCTTGTTCCCCGGATTTTTGTCGGGATGAAATTGTATTGCCTTTTTCCGGTAGGCTTTCTTGAGTTCCTCGGGCGAGGCTCCCTTACTTACCTCCAATATTTCGTAATAGTCTCTTTTGGCCATTGAATATGGATTATTCCCCGATTATAACTTTAGCGTAGCGGATTACCTTACCGTTGAGCACGTATCCCTTCTCCACCACGTCAACAACTTTGCCTTTCAACTCATCGGTTGGTGCAGGAATCTTGGTGATCGCCTCGTGCAACTCAACATCGAAATCCAACCCGGCGGCTTCAATTTCCAAGACCTGATTCTGTTTAAGGAATTCCCGAAATTTGTTGAATATCAGTATGAACCCGATTTTTGATGGATCGTTGTCGTCGATTCCCTTCAAGCTCCCAAGGGCGCGGTCGAAATCATCGACTACGGGCAATAATTTGGTTAACACGGTTTCACCGCCCGACTTAATGAGATCGGCTTTCTCCTTTAAGGTGCGTTTCCTAAAGTTGTCGAATTCGGCCTGTAAGCGCAAATGTTTGTCGCTGATCTCATTTAATTTATTGCCCAGCTCCATAATCTTTTCGGCGCTGCTATCTTTTTTCTGTTTTTTGTCTTTGTGTTTCTTACCCTCCTCATGGGCTTGTTCCGCATGTGCATCCATAGAGGAGGATGGTTCGGCAGCGGATTGTTGCTCTATCGGATTTTCGTTTTTCTCTGACATAATTACCTTGGTTTTTTCCTTTCCGGAGTTTGACAAAAACATTGCCAACCCTGTAAAACGACAATTTGACACACCAAACAGAACGCAGGGTGCCAAATTGATCAACCGGTTTGCTTACTATTAGCTATTTCAGGTATCTTTTTAGCGTGGCCTCCAACGCTGGTCCATGCAAATCTCTGGCAACAATTACGCCGTTGCCGTCGATCAGAAAATTTCGTGGAATCTGCCGAACGCCATAGGCAACTGCATGCTTAGAGTACCATCCTTTCAGGTCACTTACATGGTAAGGCCATTCGAGTTTATCGTCGGCAATCCCCCTTTTCCAAGAATTGGCATCGCGGTCGAGCGACACGTTGAAAACAACAAATCCTTTACCGTTAACGAACTCTTTGTCTTTATAGCTTTTCCATGCATCCACAATGTTTGGATTCTCTTTGCGACAGGGCCCACACCACGATGCCCAAAAGTCGATCAGTACCAATTTTCCACGGGTATCGGAAAGCTTGATGGTTTTACCTTGGGGATTCTTTTCAGAGATGGCCGGTGCTACATTGCCTATATCAAGGCCGGTGGCTGGTTGGGCGAAAGTGCCCAATGCCCCGAATAGAAGGGCGATGGTTAACTGGATTATAGATGTTCGAAGCATAGAAGTGAAGACTAAGTTAAACTGGTTGGAAAATAATGCACTGTGCAGCCAAAGCTGCAACTTCAAAAGCTAAACAAATAAAACTTCAATTGGTTGTATCACCAATCCTGACGGATTATTTTAGCTCCTATGGCGTTGAGTCGTGTATCGATCGATTCATATCCGCGATCGATCTGTTCGATGTTGTCGATGGTGCTGGTACCTTTGGCCGAAATGGCCGCAATGAGCAGCGCAATTCCGGCTCGTATGTCTGGAGAAGTCATGCGGGTTGCGCGCAGCGAATATTTTTTATCGATGCCAATTACGGTGGCTCGGTGGGGGTCGCACAAAATAATTTGAGCTCCCATATCGATGAGCTTGTCAACAAAGAACAGTCTGCTTTCGAACATTTTCTGATGGATGAGCAAGCTTCCGCGGGCTTGGGTAGCCACCACCAGGAAAACACTGAGCAGGTCTGGTGTTAATCCGGGCCAGGGCGCATCGGCAATGGTCATAATTCCACCTTCAAGGTAACTCTCAATTTCGTAGTGCTGGTTAGCCGGGAGGTAAAGATCATCGTTCTGTTGCTCCATTTGAATGCCGAGTTTGGCAAAACTCGAAGGAATCACCCCCAGATGCGCAATGCCGGCATTCCGGATGGTAATTGGTGAGCCGGTCATGGCCGCCAAACCTATAAAACTGCCCACCTCAATCATATCAGGCAGGATGGTATGCCTGCAGCCTTTAAGCGAAGTCACCCCTTCGATGTGAAGCAGGTTGGAGCCGATGCCCATTATGCTGGCGCCCATTGCTACCAACATGGAACATAGTTGCTGAATGTAGGGTTCGCAGGCAGCATTGTAAAGGGTTGTGGTTCCACTGGCCATCACTGCTGCCATAATGAGGTTGGCGGTTCCGGTTACCGAAGCTTCATCGAGCAAGATGTAGGTGCCGCTGAGCTTTGGTGCCACTACCCTGAAGCTCTTGGAGGCATCGTCGAACGAATAGCTGGCACCCAGTTTGGCAAAACCATGAAAGTGCGTGTCAACACGCCTTCGTCCGATTTTATCGCCTCCCGGTTGTGGAATAATGGCTCTGCCAAAGCGCGCCAACATCGGACCGACCAGCATAATGGAGCCTCTGAGGCTAACCGCTGCTGCAAAAAAATCGGGCGATTCCATCAAATCTGGATTGGCCCTGCCGGCGTTGAACTTGTAGTTTCCTTTGCTGAGTTTTACCACCTCAACATCGAGCGACTTTAAAAGGTCAATGAGAACCAGTACATCGCGGATTTCTGGAATGTTGTTAAGAACAACCTCATCTGTAGTAAGCAGGGTAGCACATATTACCTGAAGTGCTTCGTTTTTTGCCCCCTGTGGCTCAACGGTCCCCGACAGCTGGGTTCCCCCTTCGACTATAAATTTGGCCATTTGGCGGGTATTTGTGGTTGGTATTGGATCATGGGTCAGCGCTAACCGGTAGGGTTGGTTTACCGTCTTAATGCCGTTTCTGTTGGCCCCCTTTTTTGTTTTGCTTTGGTTTCTGGTACGTTGGTTTGGCCGGCAATGCTTTAACATCGGCCAGTTCCATACCCGTGGCTTTGAGGGCTCCGTTCGATATGGTTAAAAGTTCTTCAAATATCAATGCATCATCTACCGAGTCCTTGTTCCAAGTAAGGTAGAGTTTTTTCATGTGGCTGGCAATTTGGTAGATCAGAACATCTTTCTCGGGACCATCTTCGTACTCGGTAGCTTTTTGAATGAGCAAATCCATGGTTTTACCATAGTAACGGTATTTGAGTTTGGTTTGCTGATAAGGTACCCGATTGGGCTTTTCTGCAAGAATTTCGGGCGATGGCGGAGTGTATGGGTAGTCGATATCGAGTTTGAATTCGGTCATTATGGCCAAATGATCCCATAACTTGTGTTTGAAATCGGGCACATCCCTCAAGTAGGGGTAGAGCGATCCCATTACATCAATGATGGCACGGGCGGCACGGTTTCGGGTATCGCGGTCTTCAATCTGCATGAGCAGATCAACCATATTCTGCACGTTCCTACCATACTCAGGTAGTGAAAGTTTGGGCCTGCTGGTATTATAATCTTTGGGGTCGATTTGCATAAAATTGTGTTTATTGTGAAAGTTAAGAAGTGGGGTTGGGTGCAAAAGTAGTGTTTTGTGCTATCTGCGCAACAAAATTACGACATTTAATGCGGTTCAGCAAATGTAGTAACTGCTTCATTGGCAATCATTGCGGGGGCACCGCACTTTCATTCGATTACTTTTAGGCGGGCAAACCGCAGCAACAGTACTTTCTGCCCTGCATTGTGAAAAAAGATGGTGGCCTTGGTATCGGGACCGGTTCCCTCTGTCTGCAAAACTTTTCCCTGGCCATATCTTTGGTGCTCAACCTTACTACCCGGCACGATCTTTTCGAAGCTATCTGCCTGAAAACTGTTTGCGGCAGCCGACACCTGATTCAATTGGGTTAGTTTCCGCTCAATTGAGTTTTTTGTGGCCTCGTCGATGCTGGTTAGTCTGCGCGGGGTCGAGGGTTGGAACGACTGGCCTCCATTTCCCGGTATATGCACAGGGCGTGTAGTCGGAAATCCCCTCGACTGTTGTTTTAATAGTCCGGCATGGTCGATATAGGCCGGGTCTATTTCGTACAAAAAAGAGCTGGGTCGGCAGTTCTCGGGCTTGCCCCATTTGTAGCGCTGGTGGGCATACGACAAATAGACCTGCTCTTTGGCGCGTGTAAGCGCTACATAAAAAAGACGGCGTTCTTCTTCCAACTGGGTTTTGGTAATGCTGCCACCACCTTGTTGGCTTGGGAACAGGTTCTCTTCCAATCCTACCAAAAAAACATGCCCGAATTCAAGT